>JAVBUX010000016.1:0-17919 GCA_031554915.1 Bacteroidales bacterium
GTTAGGGGTTCCCAAGATCGTAACTTCTTCTTCTTCACACGCTATTGTCATGATGTACGTTTTCTTCGCTGGGTTGAAATCGGCCAAAGTTACGCCATTCACTTTCAAATCCTTCAGACTAGCATCCTGATTAGCCACAGAGATAACTGTTACCGGATTACTGGTAGCTACACCGCAAGTACCTGTTACGACCACATAATAATCGCCATTTTCTGCTTCATAAGCATTCGTAATTCTCAACGATGATGTTGTGGTGCCTGTGTATTTACCTGTATTCGTTAAGGTAACAACCGTTCCATCGGAGGCTTTCTTCCAGTACCATTGGTAAGTCAGGTTAGGACCTGCCGCTACAACAGAAAGATCGATAATCGAGCCCGGGATGATATGACCATTTGACAATTTAATCAACGGATCGATACTTGGTTGACTCGTAACCCTGGTGGTAGGATTCACGGTTATCACAAATGTACGGCTAACTCCAGAACATCCATTCCGGTAAGGAGTAACGGTGATCGTTGCTGTTACTGGAGAAGTTCCCAAATTAACGGCACTAGACAGGCTCAGATTGCCTGAACCGCTTGCTGCCAGACCAATACTTGGATTTGAATTAGTCCATGTATAGGTCGTCGGGTGGATCAAAAGGGTATTTGTTGAATCTGCAAATGTAACCAACAGCGAACCCGTGTTACAAATAGCGGTATCCTTCACATAATTAACCGCCGGCAAGGCTTTAAGTGGAATTTTCACTGTATCCACACTGCTACAGCCTCCTGGACGGGTTACTGTTACAAAATACTTGAGGATCGTATCGTTATTAATCGGGGTTGACACGTAATTGTACGTGAAATTTGGCTTAGAAACGGTGCTGCTGCTCAGGTTAGTAGCTGGAGACCAGCTATAGCTGTATCCACTGATCGAATTATCTCCGATTGGTGTGTTTACTGACATCTGGCAGATACTGTCAACGACAGCAAAAGTATAATGAGGAACTGGTACTATGATTTCCTGATCGCACAGGTAACCGTTATCCATACCAGAAGTGGCATTAGACTTATGCAATGCCAGAAGCAGCTTACATACATTTTCTGTGACTCCAATATTACCAATCACTTTGAACGCGATGCTGTCATTAGCTGGCACTGTGGTTACAACCAATGAGTCTGCGCTGGCAACTGGAACATAATCTGTTCCATCGAAAGTGAACAGGTCAAAGATCAACTGTCCGGTAGCAAGAGTGCCGCCGTTTTTCAGTTTTCCTTCGATACGGATGCGTTCGGTAGTTCCCTCTTTATAAAAGCTTGTGGCCTTGATGACGGGGGAGAATTTTACATCCAGTTTATTCATCGTGAAAGTCAGGGAATCCTTGATGCTACTGATGGAAGTTAGGTCACATTGTACCGCATTACAGGTCAATGTTTTGATGATTCCTGATTTGATACCGATCTGGTAAGTGCTGTCGCAACTCCAGGAGGATGGATTCGAAGGATCAAGGGTCAAAGTATAATCATAATTTGTTCCTGATGGGGCTGATCCACCAAAGGAGGCTATCAATTGTGTACCGGTCTGGGTAAAGCTCAGTGAGCCGCTTTGAGCAGTCATCGTCATATTATCAGGAAGATCGATGATGGCAACATCATCCGGGGTAGCGGTGCCTGATAGTATATATTTTCCGGAGATAACCATACGACCGTTCTGAGTGGTAGTGTTACGGTAAGGTAACTGGCTCACAATAGATCCCGCGCCAATCAGGTAGTCCGGAATAACACTCAGCCCGGTTATTTTTACCTGACCGCTATTGTAAGTCTTTGTCGTTTTCGCTCCACAACCACTTTCGCCAATAAAATCGGCATAAATCTGAATTCCATTCGTAAATCCGCAACTGGTGGCAAGCTTGAAATTCACTACCGCCGATTGGTCGGTGGTTCCATAAGCATCAAGTTCAATTGTAGAACCTAACACGATTTCCAATAGACGGCCTGTCTGGGTAGCACTTGCTACATTAACTGGTGTACCTGATCCTAATTTTACGGTTGGGGTCGCACTGCTAAGATCCATTCCCT
The DNA here is from genome assembly GCA_031554915.1 of Bacteroidales bacterium. GTDB lineage: Bacteria > Bacteroidota > Bacteroidia > Bacteroidales > Azobacteroidaceae > BNXB01. The sequence continues at coordinate 2,061 of JAVBUX010000016.1, forward strand.
CTGGAAGGGTCACTTCCAAGACCATGTTAGATACCTTCGTTTGAAGTCCATTCGTAAACGTCGCTGCAAAATTAATGTCGCTACAGAAATCGTTTGTGCCATCCGGATAATCCGGTGTGTGAACTAAAGCACCTGAGAAGTTACTCACAGGGGGTGTGAATTTTACACTCGCCGAGACTACGCCTTTCAAGAAGTTTGGAGAATTGTAGTTAGCATAACCCTGACCAGGATCAGTAGGATAATCCACCTTACTCATGCCATATTTTACATTTAAAGTAGGTGTTCCGCTACATACGGAATAAGTACATTGTAGTTTAAAATTACGGTTGGTTGGACAAACCAAGGTATCTAATTTCACCCAATACTTATCGGTATCATACGAGATAAAGTCTGCAACCGAAGCTACAACAGCATCTCCGTTATCGGCATCCAATAATTGCCATGGAGTAACTCCAGAAGGACATTCCACTGCGATCCACGAGTGAGGAAGATTTCCATCAGTTCCGGCCCATACACTTTTATTTGTTATCTGAATTGGCCACTCAGCAATTCTTCCCAATGGAGATTGAACTGGGGCTGAACTTGAAAGAGTATAAATATATGGATTGTTCTGTGAATGACCGAATCCAATATCAGAATTCGTATATACTCTTGGCGTCGGATTTTCTGAAGTTGGATAGTCCATACGGGTAAAAGTAACATACTTACTCAACCCATTTCTGTTGATCATCTCCCAGTACATACTAAACACGAGACCCGAAATGCTTGATACAGTCATGAAATCCTTGGGGTCTTTAAGCGTGATTGTCGTTTCGCCATTACTATAAGTAACATCATAATCAGTACCGGAAACCATTTTTTTAGCAACGGCATTACCCATTTGTGAACCAGCCGGATTGATAAAAAGTGAATCTACCTGGATCAGTGAATTGACTCTCAAAACGATATCACTCCATGGATCAGTATTCGGACGATATTCCCCTCCGGTAAGATAGTTGTAAGTAGCCCACTTAGTATAAGAAATATTATTTGCAACAGTTACCGAACCCTTTGTTGCATTCTCATTCCAAACACCATTATTGGCTGACGTAGTAGCTGAAAGAGTATAGTATGATGGGTCTATCAATAAGAATTTATCGTCAATCCAAGGGTTACAAGCGATTTTAACCCCTGCATTGGTCCGATATACTTCCATTTGAAGGTCACTCAAATCCGTTAACTTTGTAGGGAGGTTACGTGCCTGTGTAAAGAATGTCACCTCACAGGTATCTCCTAAAGCAATCGAGGTAATACCGTTGGCACGGAGGGCAGGAGCAATATTTGCATTCAAACCGTGAATCCCAACGCCGTTAGCCACAGCATAAGTAGCGTTCAATTCCGTTGCAGAAAGATCCATATAAATAGATGTACCCGGATTTGAAATTTTCACATAGCGAACCTGAATGCTGTTAGTTCTTCCCGGCTCACTAACCAAATAGGAATTGGCCGTACTTCCGGTTGCACCATTGTACTGGACTGCAACCATAATCGAGTCCGAAGCTGTAATCGAACTATTAGATTGCACATTAACCAAACCAACCAAACTCACATTATCGAACGGGGAAGCAACTTTTACATTAGCCCCATCCGCTTTGGTCATTTTAGTCGTTTTGGATGTATTAGTCCAACCGAAAGTAGTACGTTCCGCTTGAAAATCAACCAGACTCAGGCTATTACAAGGTAATATCTGGACATAAGGTACCGACGAAACATAACATCCCCAGGTACGCTCATTCGAAGCACCTAAATTACCATAATCATAATGGTGCTGAATGCTAAGCTGCTTGTCTGGGTCAGGAGTTCCATTGGCAATCACAGCTATTGAGACATTTAATCCTGTCGATCCCGCAGAGGCCGCAAGACGATTCTGAAAACGAATGTTACGTGAATCTATTACAGTGATATCAGAAGAAGATACAGTAGTACCGGCAATTGTAATTGCAGAAGGATTAGCCGAATCAAAGTCCACTCCTACAGGCAATTGGATTGTTGTATAATAACCACTTGTTGAATTAATTAATCCTGTCAGAAAAGCACTGGTACCATCTCCTGTTGCCGGCAAATCATAATAACTCAACCGGAATGCATCACCGGCCGAAACATTTGCTTTGGTACTGTAAATTGGAGATTTTCCGGTGGCAAAGCTACCCCTCCAGACATTGGAAGTCTGGGTTGAAGCATAAGGCCTTATATATGAACTAAGCGTTCCACACTGGTCGTAATAATAAATATGGCTATAAGAATATGTATTCGGCTGAATATAAGCTATACTACAGGGATTAGATGAGCTATCCAGAAAGTTAAAATTGATATTGAATTCTACAGCCACCGTTACATTTGCTCCCGGAACCATATCGTTATATACTCCGTCTCCATCTAAATCCGAAAGTCCTTGTGACTGATAGAAGGCTGCCAATGAAGGATCATTCAATTTATCGAATGCAACAAAATACACCCTAACATTATTAGAAAGGTTCAACTTATTTTCGACAGGAATAAATACGGTATCGGTTCCGTTAAGAACAGGCGCCCCTGCTGTTGTTGCAAAGTAGGCACGTTTGTATTCATAAGTACTGTAATCATTATTCTCAACTCGCATCAATACATTCTTGAACCGTGCCTGAGAATCTGTAGAGCTGTTCATCATCTGGTAAGTAAAACGCCCGTTTGTAGTAGGGCTTGATGGGTTAACCCCAGCAGTATAACGGATGTCGGGAACATAACCCGGTGCCGGAACGGAAAGAGTACTCGCTCCTGATGAGATAGAGGTACAGTAAGTAGTTCCATCGCCATAAGACGCAGTATAGTTGGTAGTTCCTGCACTACATTTCTTCAAGATAATCGTTTCGCGGACATAAAGCTTAGCTCCAAGCCCTAAATGAGTTCCGGAAAAAGACAATGGAGTAAAAGTATTGGCTTTGGTGAAGAGATATTGGTACTTGTTGTTTGCAGACAAGTCAAGAGCTGTAGATGTAACATCAGTCCACGTAGAATTGTCCTTACTTACCTCAAGTTTAGTAATTTTAAATCCTGATGTATCGCATGCAGCATCTACTTTGATAGCATTAGCGTAAGAACCGGTAGCAGTTTGTTCTATAACCATGACACGAGTAAGGACGGTGTTCAAACTCGTAGAGGTTGAAGCCGGATAAGTCACATTCAAAATCGGATTGTAGAAGTTCCCCACCGGTTGTGTCGATTTGGTTGTCAGAACGGTAGAGCCACCTGATGCATAGAGATTGTATTTCATCACACGGCTAGCTGATGCAATAACATCAGCATCACACAAAGGCTGAACCGTAAAGGTAACCGTTTGCTGCGCATTGGCTACCAGATTGACCACCACACGAGCGGTCAGCTTATCGGCACTCAGACTACCGACCTTTAATGCCGGTGTCGCTGATACGATAGCAAAACCAGTAGGGGCTTTGATCTCAATCTCTGCATTTGTCATCGAAGTGGTAGAGGTTACACTTACCGGAAATAAAACAGGATCTCCCATTTTGACAACAATAGCAGGATTGCTTCCTACTGACATAGAATACTGTGCATAGGCAGCAGCACTCACAAACAGTAGAAATAATAAAACGCAGAAACTTTTCAGAGCGGGCCGATTGAGCCTTCGAAAAACTCCTGAGACTTGCCGGATATGACTACCACTGGCTTGTCGTTGTGTTGTAATTGTTTGTTTCATTTTCTAAAAAATTAATTGTATTATGTGTTATATATAGTGTTTTAGCATTATAATTCTGTCGTTTATCCCCGTTTCATTTCTCCTGAAAACATTTACAAATCCATACATACAATTTCCTAATTTGAATAAAATGCTCTGCCCTACTTTCACAAGCTGGACTAAAGACTTACTTCCCACCCCCCTAAAGGAAAGGCAGGTAAAGCGGTTCAAATAAGACACTCTTGAAAATGAGTTGAGGAAAATTATATCGGGGATATCGACAGAACTTACTCTCCACCCCCCTAAAAGGGAGTCCTGGAGTAGTGAGATTTTTAACTGAGCATAAGTACCACGCCCAACAGCTCCTCCTTTAGGGGGCTGGGGGAGATTTTGGATATAAAAAAACTGCCCTAAATTCCTTGAATTTAGAAAAGTTAATACTTTATTATCTAATAAATTATGATTAAATTGACGCGCACGCGAGACTATGCAGTCTCTCTCTCTCTCTCTCTCTCTAATATAAACAACGATTTGACCAAATTTAAAATGTTAAATTTGAGCAAATAGAGCACAGCAATCCTATAAAGAGAGATTTGCATTTGAGATTGTTTCCTAAAGTTTTTGTATGTGTTTACTGTATGCGCTGCAAATATATGCAATTATTTTGAACTTTGGAAAAAATCATGCCAAAAAAAATGTTTGACATATAAAATGGCTACAATATGGAAGAATTTTGTTTTAAAATTTGAATGGTTTTAGTTTTAAATAAACGCTGTAATCTTTGATCATTCCGGGCTTATTAGATTCAGCCCGAGGCAAATATGAAAACCCTGTAACTATTTTTTGTTCTCCCAGATCAATTACGATCTGATGTGGATATTTATCTTTCATTCCCGAATAACTTGTATGCCAAAAAGTCGATTCCTGAAGGTCAAAGACATTCGTAGCCACATTATTTGCAGCATCAGCCTCCTCGCTATCAGCATAAATCACTTTCCAATGCTGGCGGGATATAGGCTTACCATCTTCTCCCAGAATTTCCAATTCAGCAATAGAAGCATAATTGTCTCCGGCTTGTGAATTTAAAGCTTCAAGACAGAAATAACGGGTATTCTCCGATTTTTCGAATTTCACTGACTGCCAACCATTTCCAGGCTTAAAACTTCCTGAATAAACAGGCTTTTCTTCCGACAAATCTAAGTTTTCATCCTGTTTCCGGAATTTATAGGCTCCATTACCCCTCAACATATCCAATATCGGCTGACGCAGCCCCGTAATTGCAGGTTTGTCCGGCCCGACGAGATCCAGAACAATAATTTCATTCTTTCCTTTCTTCAACCAACATCCCGGCATATATAAAGTCTGTTGGGGACCAATTTCCCAAAAGCGACCAATATTATGCCCGTTCACATAAACCATTCCTTTCTTCCAGTTCATCATATTCAGGAAAGTATCGCCGACTTTATTCAAATTAAATGTGCCCTTATAATATGCAGGAGCATTTACAGCCCCAGCCATTTGATGATACTTCTTATTTTGAGCAAAGGAATAATCGACAGGAAAACTGTAAACTTCCCAATTTTTTAATTCTCTAGATCCTTGTTCGTTGATTATTTCCACTTTTTCAGTAATTCCCTTATAATCAATTACTCCCGCACCGAAATTCCGACGTCCCATAGCCTCAACAAAGATATCCAGGACAGCACCTTCTCTCACAGCAGGAAGTGCTAAAGAACCCTCCCCTCTCAAACGATTCAGAGTTCCTATTTTTACACCATCAACAAAAACCAATGTCCAATCATGAGCTTCTGTAACTTTCAGATATTGCTGAACATCCGATTTTTTCAGAGTGGTACGATATAAAATACTTCCCCAACCCTGATCAAAAAACTCCATGGATTGGATGTTCTCACTCTTTTTTGGCGCTAACAGATTATCAAATACAGAAGCGACTTCTTTAAATACAATTTCAGGAATACTGATCGTAGGTATTGAATCCGGAATTTCAGGTAACTTTTTTCTTTCCGGGAAATAGTTTGCCAATAATTCTCGGACTTTGAAATATTTTGGGGTCGTATTCCCCGATTCATTGATCGGAGCATCGTAGTCGTATGAAGTACAATCAGGCACATAACCGGGAAAATTAGAACCGGCCCAATGTCCGAAGCTGGTTCCTCCATGGGTCATATACAAACTGAAAGAAATATTTTTATCCACCATTTCTTTCATGCCCGAAACCAACTCATCGGTGCTCCGTGTTTCATGCTTTGCGCCCCAATGGTCAAACCATCCCGACCAGAATTCACTACACATCAGCGGTGTATCCGGACGTAATTTCTTCAATTTCTTGAACTGTTCATCGATATTAGCTCCGGTTCCGAAGTTAATCGTCCAAAGCAGATCGTCTAAAGCATTATTTTGAAAATTAGAACTCCAGTCACATTGAAATAACGGAACTTTATCAAATCCGGAGGCTTTCACTATATCCCTAATTTCAGCAATATAAGCTCTATCCGTTCCGTAAGCGCCATATTCATTTTCCACTTGTACCATCAGGACATTACCCCCATTCGCTAATTGCAAATCTTTCAATTGTTTACCTACTTCAGCCATAAATAAACGGACACGCTCCATAAAATACGGGTCTTGCTTACGTAATTGGATATCTTTCTTTTTAAGCAGCCACCACGGTAATCCGCCCATCTCCCATTCAGCACAGACGTACGGCCCCGGACGCACAATAATATACATTCCATGCTTTTGAGCCAGCTTACAGAATGCTGCAACGTTTTTATTCCCCGAAAAATCAAATTTGCCTTCTTCAGGCTCATGCAGGTTCCAGAATACATATAGACAGATTGTGTTCATTCCAAGAGCCTTACACATTTTTATACGATGTTCCCAATAATCTGAAGGAATCCGGGGATAATGCATTTCTGCAGCTTTGATAACAAAAGATTTCCCATTTAACAAAAATGTATTCTTTGCAATATCAAAAGTTTCTTTCCCTGTCCTCTGGGCACATATTGTTAGTACAAAAGAACAACTGATCAATAAGCTGAATGTGATTTTTTTTATCATGGTAATTTATTTCATTTTTTGATAAACACGGACATAATCCACTTCATATTTCAAAGGAAAAGCCGAATCGTCAGGAATTCCACCATTCTTCCCAATAGCCAGATTCAATAAAATGTAATGTGGCTGTTGAAATGGATTTGTATATTTCCCGAAAGAGCCATTTTTTGTATCTTTCAGAAAAGTTTCGTTCAACAATTCATCATCGAGATATAACCGGATGGCCTCTTCATCCCAATCCATTCGCCAGACATGAAATTTATCCGCCCAATGAGGATCTTTATCGGTAAATTTAGAAAAAGATACTGTTTGTGTATTCCACACAGCTTTATACCTGTCATCTGCACCCCAAGCTGTATTTGCCAAAATATGAGGAACTTCTTTTATTTTATAATACTCCATGATGTCTATCTCTCCACAAGAAGGCCAGGACATGGATTTTCCCAAAGTCCATATTGCAGGCCAGGATCCGGATGCTGTTGGAATTTTTGCCCGTATCTCAAAACGCCCGTACAAGAACTCCTTCTTCCCACTGGATTTAATACAAGTTGATGTATATTCAGCATATTCACGATTTTTACGCCACTCTGAACTTCCGGCTTCAAATCCGGGATTTTTTATCCGCCCTTTTCGGCCTTCAATTGTCAGTACACCATTACTACACGACGCATTATCAGGTTGATACCATTGAAGCTCTTCATTTCTTTCAAATCCGGTTTCATAGATCCAGGCAGTAGAATCGGGTTTTCCGTTATAATTAAATTCATCGCTCCACACCATGCGATAACCCTGTATTTCAGGAATTTGAACATTTCGGCTAACTCTTTCAAGGGTGTTCAAATTCCATTTTTCATACCACCTCAAGACAGGCAGACCATTCTCAAAATGGATGGGAAGCCAGATGTAACGACCATCGATAGGAGTTCGCGGAGTCCATCGGTCGGCCATAAAAATAAACTGATCTTTCTTACCGGCAACAGGAAAAATAAATGTGCTCTGGGAACTGAAAGTCAGCTTAGCGCCCTCTCCCACACAAGGATTTGGATGCTCCGTCCAAGACCCCATAATATGATCGGCAGTATGCAAACGAGCTGCATTTGGAGCCCATCCAGTACAACCGGAAGTAATCATAAAATAACGTCCGTCTTTTTTAAAGATTGCAGGAGCTTCATTGTGCCCTCCGGGAGCAATACGGATATATTTTCCGGTATAACTTAAGTAATCGTTTGTTAACTCAGCGAGTTGAAGAGTAAGATTTTCTTCCGAAGAATAGATATGGTAAGCCTTTCCATCATCATCGACATACAAAGTCATATCGCGTGACATTTGACCTGACTGGAAATCCCGGCGAACAAACATTCCATTATCAACCGCTTTGCGCCATTGAGGAGTCCACCACTCCTTAAAATCACTGATTTTAGACTCATCTTTCTGTTGTTCCTTCGTCATATCCTGCGGCCACAATCCGGCATTCGGACGAAGTGTTTTCTGGAATTTATAAGGCCCTGTAGGACTACTGGCAACAGCAACTCCTACCTGAGCAGCACCGTATCCTTTTCCCCGTAATTCCAAATGGAAATACATTACAAATTTTCCTGTTTTTTTATTGTAAATCACTTTAGGGCGCTCAATAACACAGCCTTCGGCAATGGCATTTGTCGTGTCGTTTCTTACCACAGGCATCACAATTCCTTCATTCTTCCAATTATATAAATCATTTGACGAATAACAGGTCACACCTTCCCAGGCAGCATTTGTTTTCTCGCCTTTATGTTCCCCAAACCAATAATATTTACCATTATGAAATAAAATTCCACCTCCATGAGCATTGATATGTACGCCGTTATTATCAGGCCAGATTTCTCCAGGATAAAAAGCTCTTTGGGAAATTCCCAACTGAAATATCAAAAGAAAAGCGAAAGTCCAGAAAATGTGTTTCATCATATTTTAGATTTAATAATCATTTATTGTGTACGCACACAAAAGCAATGACAAAGATAGCTTAAAAATAAGTTTTTCAGTCAATGTCAAAAAAAAATTTTAGATTTAAAATACTTTACTAAATTTGTCGGATTATTATAATAAAAAACATTTTTCTAACATGAGAAAACTACTCTTAATCCTATGTTGTCTGCTTTGCCTGTCTGCAACAGCACAAAAAAACAATATGCGCATTGCATCCTATAATCTTCGTCTTGGGACTGCCAACGACGGTGAAAATTCATGGCCTAACCGTAAAGAAATGGTCAAAAGTCTTATTACCTATCACGATTTTGACATCTTCGGCACTCAGGAAGGATATGATTTTCAATTAAAAGCGATCTGTGAACTGGGAAATTACGCCTATACCGGTCATGGTCGTGATGACGGTAAAGATGGAGGTGAACACTCTGCCATTGTTTACAAAACAGATCGTTTCAAACTGCTTGACTCCGGAGATTTCTGGTTGAGCGAAACTCCTGATGTACCGGGTAAAGGTTGGGACGCCAAATGTTGTAACAGGATTTGTTCCTGGGCAAAATTTAAAGATACAAAATCAAAAAAAGAATTTTATTTTTTCAATGTCCATTTTGATCACGAAGGAGTCGTTGCCCGTCGGGAATCCGGAAAATTAATGGTTCTAAAAATCAAAGAGATTGCAGGAAAACTACCGGCAATCTGTACAGGAGACTTCAACTCAACTCCTGAAACAGAGCAAATTAAGACCATACAACGTTTTTTGAATGATTCCTATCTGATTTCATCACAGAAACCATACGGACCGGTTGGAACATTTACCGGATTCAACCTGATGGCAAAATTAGATAGTCGCATCGATTATATTTTCACGGATAACAGAATTAAAGTACTGAAATATGGAGTATTGACAGATATGAATAATGGTCGATTCCCTTCAGATCACTTCCCTGTGGTTGTCGATATGAGCTGGTAAACTGGTTTTTGTAATGTTGATTGTCTTAAAGACAATCAACATTACCTTGTTTTTTTCAATGTAAACAGGAACTCCAATCCGCCTTCCTTACGATTTTTCGCTGTAATTTCTCCTTTGTGAAATAAAATTGCATTTTTCACAATAGAAAGCCCGAGTCCTGAACCTCCGGTATCACGTGTACGACCTTCATTAACCCTGTAAAAACGTTCGAATAAGCGGGGCAGATATTTCTCTCCAACTCCTTCTCCGGTATCATAATAAGAGAAATAATAAAATTTATCATCCTCTGTATAGTTCGAGATATTGATCGAGATATTATCTCCAGCATGGGCAATCGAGTTGTCCACCAGATTCCGGAAGATCGAATACAACAACATCCGGCTACCTTCTATCCTGACTGAATCATCCACCTGAACACTAAAATTTATATGGTGTGCCTGAAGACGGTCCTGCAGATCAGCATTCAACTCTTCGAGTAATGATTTAATATCAACAGGCTCTATATCAAAACGATCGCCAGCATCCTCGATCCTTGTAAGAACTGATATATCCTGTATTAACTCCGACAAACGGATAATTTGAGTGTAGGAACGATCGATGAAAAATTGTTTCTTTTCCGGGTCAATATCCGGTTGTTCAGCTAGTGTTTCAAGATATCCACGGATGCTGGTTACAGGTGTACGCAACTCATGAGCAATACTATTCGTCATTTCCTGCTTCAGCAGACGGGTTTTCTCCATCTTTGTAATATTATCTATAGTTACTTCAAAACTTCCATCATCAAAACGAATGGATTTTAGTTGATAATATTTTCCATCTTTCTCTATCTTTTGATCATATAATGTAGCCTTTCCCTCGATTGGCTTGTCTAAAAACTTTTGTAATCCTGAAAAAATATCTTCATTAAATACTGCATTCACATTCAATGTAGGTTTGTCACACAAAGCATTCAAATACTGCATAAAATGCGAATTAGAATATATTTTTCTGTGTTCCGGAGTAAAAAAACAAACCCCTTCTTCAACCGACTGAAAATGTTGAAGCAACTTTTCTCTTTCTATCAAAAGTTTTTTCCTATTATCCCCTAATTTTTTATACAGAGAAACTATCTCATTTCCTATTTCACCTAATTCATCCTCGTGAAAATCAATATGTTGCAGATCTGCTTTTTCCTCACGAACGGAAACAACAAAGTCTTTCAACTGCGCTATCGACTTTCCAAAACGATTTGAAATATAAATCAAGGCTATCAGGACAGCAAAAAACAGTAATATGATAAAATATAGAAATACATTATCTGATTTGAAGAAATCCTTCACAACTACATCATACGGAGAGGCAACCCTGATGTAATATCCATCATAGTGAATCGCATAATACAAATATTCCTTATTCATTGTAAGAGAATTACGTATATCCGAGCCGAAATCTTTTATTTTTGCTTTTTGAATTTCAGGACGGTCTAAATGGTTCGTCATGGCCTCAGGATGGTTGATATCGTTATCAAAAACAACTTTTCCATCATCTTTTATGATTGAAATTCTTAATTTTGAAGGCATTAACGGTAACATCCCTTTCAAATTTTCGATATTATCAATACCGATATTATTCTGAAGCAGATAAGAATGTACAAAATCCACATATACTTTCTGATCGGATTCAAAAATTTCCTTTTTGTATTTATGCTCTCGTGAATCTTCGAATACAACGACCGCACCCGTAAACAGGGCAAAAACGATAAAAAAGTACAGGAATATTTTTTGTCTATAATTCAGTTTCATATACTTAATTTATTTCAGGATTAAAACAATATCCATATCCGGAACGATTGGTTATATATACACTGTGCGAACCCAATTTTTTCCTCAGACGAGTGATATGTACATCGACTGTACGTTCAAGGACATAGCTCTCGTCGCCCCATACTTTATCCAGGATTTCTTCCCGACTATATACCCTCAATGGATTTTTAAACAACAGATACAATATTTCAAACTCTTTTTTAGTCAACATTACCGGAATTCCATCGATATGTATTTGCTTGGATTTCAAATCGATAACTAAACCATCGAAATTTAATCCCTGATCCTTGCCCCCTTCGCCGTTTTTCTTTGTTCGTTTCAATACAGCTTTGGTGCGAGCAATGACCTCCTTGATGGAAAATGGTTTGGAAATATAGTCATCACCTCCAATGGAAAACCCTGTAAGCATGTCATTCTCAGTATCTTTAGCCGTCAGAAAAATAATTGGCATTAGACAACCTTCTTTCCTCAATTTTTCAGCCATGCGGAATCCGGACATACCTCCCATCATCACATCCAGCAGAATCAGGCGGTAAGAATTTTCTTCAAGTAATTTCAATGCCTGTTCCGCAGAAGTAGCGGTATCCACACCAAAACCCTCACTTTCAAGATTGAATTGCAGGATTTCGCGAATGTCCAGTTCGTCATCGACCACTAAAATTTCTTTGTTCAACATATCGGTAATTCTTTAGAATTTTTATTATTGGGGAAGATCTTCTTTCGGTTGTGTTGAGGAGTGACGAATATCCTTTCCTTCTATCAGATAAATAGCTGCTTCCGCAATATTGGTTGCATTATCCGCAATCCGCTCTATATTGTACGACATACTATTAATGCATGTGATGTTCAACAGATCCTGCGAAGTTAATAACTTTTCGGTAAAGGCGTGCTGTATCCGATCATTTACTTCTCCCAATAATTTATCAACTTTATCATCAATTGCAATTGTGTCGTGGGCCATAGTGTTGTCCTCGCAGGAAAAAGCAAATACTGCATTTTTCACCATTTTCTCTGCCGATTTCAGCATCTTAGCCAATATTTTACGAAACTCTTGGAAATCATCCAGGTCCAATCGTGTTTTTGCAGAAAAATGGGCGACATTCAGAACCAGATCCCCTATACGTTCCAGAAAAAAAGTCATATCGATATAAGCAATTAATTTCCTCATATCGGTTGCCCGCGGAGAAAGGAGAAATACGGCATTGATGATTTCATCACGGATCATTACATCCAGCCCGTCGATCAGCACTTCATTCTTTTCAACCTCTGCGTAAATCGGACCTTCCTTCAGATCTTCTTCCAGTATTTCCCGGGTCAGTTGTAATTGCTTCAACACCAATTCTGACAGCAATTGAAAATCGCCGGAAAGTTTGTCCAAATATTTTGATCTTATTGTTACCATTGTTTCTTGTTTTTTTTATTTATTTATCCGAATACTCCGCTCAGATACTCTTCAGTTCTTTTATCCTTCGGTTTTGTGAACATTTGTTTTGTCGTATCATGTTCGACCAGGTTGCCTAGATACATAAACATTGAATAGTCGGATATCCGGGCGGCCTGAGCCATATTGTGAGTTACAATCACAATTGTGAACTGCTCTTTCAATTCGAGCAATAATTCCTCAATATGGTTTGTCGATATCGGATCCAGAGCTGAAGTAGGCTCATCCATCAACAACAATTCAGGCTTAAGAGCTAATGCTCGGGCAATGCACAAACGCTGTTGTTGTCCCCCGGAAAGAAATGATCCTTTTTTATTCATTGTATCTTTCACCTCATCCCACAAAGCGACATTACGAAGACTTGTTTCTACAATTTCCTGTTTCTCCTGTTTACTTAATTTAATACCGTTCAGGGTATATCCTGCCAGGACATTATCATAAATACTCATAGTCGGAAATGGGTTTGGGCGCTGAAATACCATTCCTGCTCTCCGGCGCACATCCATCGGGTTCATTTCCAGCACATTCTTCCCTTTCAAGAGGATCTCGCCTGTCGTCTTGATATTGGGATAAAGCTCATGCATTCTGTTAATAGCCCTCAATAACGTACTTTTTCCGCATCCTGACGGCCCCATGATTGCTGTAATCGTCTTCTCCCGAATCACTGCAGAAACATCATCCACAGCATTTTTCCCAGGAGTATAAGACACACATACATCTTTCAATTCCAATATATTCATTGTATTCTCCATTTATTTGCGACCTGCTTTGCAATCAGGTTCAACACCAAAATTAATAATAAAAGTAGAAGTGATGACGACCAAATCAAATCGATCAGATTCGGATCGTTATAAAACTCCCAGATCAATAAGGGTAATGAGCTTGTCGGTTTCGACCAGTCCCAATTCACGGCAGATGCCCCTAAAGCAGTCAGCATCAACGGTGCTGTTTCTCCCATGATCCGTGATACTGCCAGCAAGATACCCGTGAATAATCCTCCAAAAGCAGAAGGAAGTAATATTTTCAAAATAACATTGGTATAGGAGGCTCCTAACGCCAAACCAGCTTCTTTCAGCGTACCCGGTAACATATTTAATGTCTCTTCTGTAGAGCGAATTACCAAAGGCAACATCATAATTGCCAAGGCCACACTACCAGCTAAAGCCGAATAACTATGCATCGGTTTGACAACCCAGGCATAAGCAATAATCCCGATTACAATCGATGGAATACCCTGTACCAAATCTGTAAGGAAACGGATAAGTCCTGTAAAACGGGTACCCCTCTTCTCAGAAAGATATATTCCTGTCAAAATTCCTATCGGTATTGCAAAAAGGATTGCTATCCCTATGATCAACAGACTACCGGAAATTCCATTCAAAACGCCTCCAGGAATTGTAGAATGGCTCATTTTGGCCAACATAGCATCCATTGAAGTAGGAGCAATCTCAGTAAAAAAACTAAAATTGAGCTGCTTATATCCTTTTTTCAACAACTCCCATATAATAAAAAACAAAGGAAGCATTGTAATTCCGGACATAGTACATACAAAAATAAAGAATGCTTTATTTTTCTTGTCCCGAAATCCCATAGAAGCTTGTAATGCCATTCGATTCTTAATTTTTAATTCCCCTCATTGCCAACTTTGCCACCGAATTAATGATTGCAGTTATCAGAAACAACAGCAACCCAATGGCTATCAAAGAACTGAGTTTTAATCCGGATGCTTCTCCAAACTGGTTTGCAATCACACTTGCCATAGTATTTCCGGTATCTGTCAATGAATGAGGTATATTATTTGTATTTCCTATCAGCATGGTCACAGCCATCGTTTCGCCTAATGCACGCCCCAATGCTAATATATATGATGCTAAAATTCCGGATCCTGCGACAGGGAAACTCACTCTACTGATCACTTCCAATCTGGTCGCCCCCAAACTATAAGCCCCTTCTTTCAGATCATTGGGAACCATACTCAGAAACTCCGATGTCAAAGATGATGCGTATGGTATAATCATAATTGCCAAAACCAGTGATGCTGTGAGGACTCCAAATCCCTGTTCACTCAAACCCAATGAAATAATAATCGGACGCAAGGTATAAAAACCCCATAATCCATAAACAATAGAAGGAATTCCTGCCAGGAGATTGACGACAGAGCCGACTATCGAAGCTACTTTTTTCCCTTTGAAATATTCTCCGGTAAACAAAGCCACCGGAAAAGAAAATGGGATACAAAAAAGTAATGCCAATATAGAAGTCATCAATGTCCCTACAATAAAGGAAAATGCGCCATAGTGCTCACTATCCGGTCTGGGATCCCATTCCGGGGACAAAATAAATTTCCAAAATCCAAAATGAGAAAACGCTCCTGTTGACTGTGTTACCAACGAGTAAACAATCCCTGCAGTCAGCAATAAAATCAATAATGCCGCAGTAAACAGAAGCGATTTGAAAATTTTATCCTTCATTTATTTCTGATAACCTATTGATGCGACCAAAGTTTTTGCATTCTTCAAAGCTGCTTCCGGTAGCGGAGAATAATGCACATTAGCTGCTACAGATTGTGCTTCCGGACTTAATACATAGTCTAATAAAGATATCAATGCTTTTGAATTATCTTCCGTACGATTACCGTAAGCCTGATTTTTGTACACCAATATCCATGTAAAACAACTGATAGGATAAGCCTCAACTTCAGGAGAATTAGTTACCATAGCACGCATATCTGCAGGAAGATCCACATTTGCTGCAGCAGAGATACTGGCAGTATTCGGTTCGATAAAGTTTCCTGCAGCATTTTGCAATTTTGCTACCGGGATAGAAAGAGCAAAACCATATTCCGACCCTACATCTCCAATAGCACCTTCTGTTTGCTGAATAATACCTGCAAC
>JAVBUX010000048.1:0-12396 GCA_031554915.1 Bacteroidales bacterium
ATCGAAAACAGGTCCCCCAGGATAACCTAATCCCATTACTTTGGCGCATTTATCAAATGCCTCTCCAGCAGCATCATCAATAGTCTGCCCGATCACTTCCATATCATTCCAACTTCTTACCAGAATAATTTGAGAATTACCTCCGGAGACTAAAAGACAGATAAATGGAAATGAAGGATGGTTTGTATCGGATTCGTTTGCTTTAATGAAATGAGCCAATACATGAGCTTGCAGATGATTTACATCAATCATTGGAATTTGAAGTGAAGTAGCCAAACCCTTTGTAAAAGAAGTTCCGACCAACAAGGAACCCAATAAACCCGGTCCCCGGGTAAATGCAATAGCACTAAGCTCTTCTTTCTTTATTCCCGACTGCCGTAATGCTTCGTAAACAACCGGAACTATATTCTGCTGATGCGCTCTCGAAGCTAACTCGGGAACAACACCTCCATAAGCTTCATGTACTTTTTGCCCTGCTATTACATTCGACAAAATAACTCCATCCCGTATTACAGCAGCAGATGTGTCATCACACGAAGATTCTATTCCTAAAATTGTTACACTCATTGGATTAATTTTTCGCAAAAGTAATGAAGATTTTTTTATTTGAAATAATATTTGAATCGCAGACGAATAATATTATCTACTGAATTGAACTTGTCATTGAGAGTGTTTCTCGAAAATTGTAACACATAAAAACCTTCAAAACGTATTTTATAATTTAAACGATAACCAGCACCGATACGAAAACGAGTGCGATTTGCAAACCGTTCATCGATATCACTCGTGGTTGACAAAAACAATTCGGCATCGGATATCATATACCACATTTTGTCCTCGAAATACGATTTTTTATTGATCGGATAAACAAATTCTCCTCTGATCCGAATACGGCTGGCAACATCCCAGTTATCGAGTTCGAGATCATGTGACCAACGTTCTTCAATCCTGATTAATGCTCTGATTTGTGAACGACGGGCAGGAGTGAAATAAATCCGGGTTCCCAGCATTGTCCCGACTTCAAAAGTACTTAATCTATGATCCTGAACTGTATATGACAACGGAACTGACGATACCAAATCAAAATGAGAATTCAGACTGTATTCAAATGCAGGTGTTGAGTTCAGACTATACCACCGGCTTCCCCCGGAAAGGAGAGTTTGAGAACTTAACTCATTCTGAAACAGATATTTTTGCTTGTAAGTGTAATTTAACTCGGCATCCAGCCACAACTGGGCATCAGAAGTCGTTTGAGACGAGATATGAAGACTACTTATTAATAAAAACAATATTATAAGAATTCTTAGCTTCAGCATATAGTGAACAAAATTCTTTCATTTTAATCCAACAATACAAACCTTTAATCTTGGATAAAACACAAAAAACAATACAAAAGTTTCAAAACCAGAGCTATTGGTACAGAGAATCTATTATATCTTTATATTTCTTCTCTATAAATGAACGTTTCATTTTCAGAGTATCAGTCAACTCTCCCGATTCAATAGAAAAAGGTTCTGCCAAGATATGAAACTTCTTTATCTGCTCATAATTAGCAAATTCGTTTTGCATCCCATCGATTCTTAATTTAAACAGAGTATGAATCAGTTGATTATTACAAAGATCCTCCATCGAATTGTATGTAATCAGATGCTTTTCTGCATATTTTTCCAACTCGATATAATCAGGGACCACCAGTGCTGTAACGTATTTACGCTGATCTCCGATAATAGCTGCTGTTTCGATATATTTATCCCCGGCCAGACGCATTTCCAATTGTTGAGGAGCAATATATTTTCCGTTTGCAGTTTTATAAAGATCCTTAATACGCTCTTTGATAGACAATTCGTTATTCTCATTCAGAGTTCCTGCATCCCCGGTACGAAACCATCCG
Source organism: Bacteroidales bacterium (assembly GCA_031554915.1). Taxonomy (GTDB): domain Bacteria; phylum Bacteroidota; class Bacteroidia; order Bacteroidales; family Azobacteroidaceae; genus BNXB01. The sequence continues at coordinate 1,892 of JAVBUX010000048.1, forward strand.
TCTTCAGTAAATGCATTGGCGGTTTCTTCCGGTTTTCGGTAATAGCCAACCATGACATTTTCGCCTTTTACCTGAATTTCGTTATTTTCCCCAATACGCGCCTCGATTTCCGGCATCACTTTTCCTATAGTACCGATTTTGAAACCGGTTTGAGTAAAGCAACTCACTGTTGCTGTTGTTTCCGTCAAACCATATCCATAAATCAATGGGATATTTATTGACTGAATAAATGTATTTATTTCATCCGAGAGAGCTGCTCCGGCACAAGGATATGCAATTCCCTTTTCCAGTCCGATCTCTTTCTTGATCATCGTAAATATTGTTTTATTGTAAAATCCGAATTTCTGGCGAAGGAACCAGGGAGCTTTCCGTCCTTTGTTTCGATAATCCAGATTATGACGACGACCTGTTTTCACAGCATCGTTGAAAACCCATTTCAGAGCGAAATTCAGATTATCTATTTTATCCTGAACGCCGGCATACACTTTTTCCCAAAAACGAGGGACACTACACATGGCTTCCGGGAGAACTTCTTTCATTGTTGTCCGGATCTCTTTCGGATCCTGATTTACAGCCAATGTACATCCCCAATGGAGACAAAGGATAGACCAGGCCTTCTCAAAAATATGAGTCAACGGAAGAAAGCACATCGATACAAATCCTGAAGATAGATAATGCAACCTCAGATCGTGTATCTTCAGGGCTGCAAAGTAATTTCCCTGTGTTAACATAACACCTTTGGGTTCTCCTGTTGTTCCTGAAGTATAAATAATATGTACTACATTAGAATCTTCTATTCCTGCCGATCTTTCTTCAACCTGTTTCAGTTCATCAGACGAAACATGCTTCCCATCAATAAATTCATCAAAATACAAAGACGTTGTATCATTCTTGGATTTCCGGATATCCTTATCTATCAAAATCAATTGTTTGAGGAAACGACTGTTCTTCTGAACTACCCGGGCATTATCATATTGCAACTGTTCTCCCACAAAAAGCAATGAGATTTCAGCTTCATTGATAATATACGTAATTTGAGGGATAGATGATGTGGCATACATCGGCACAGAAATAGCCTGATTGGAGAAAACTGAAAAATCAATATAAAAACATTCAGCAAAATTTTGAGAATAGACTCCTATTCTATCCTGGGGTTGAATGCCATAACGAAGAAGGGCACACGCTGTATGATTTATTTTATCAGAAAAAGCCTGCCATGAGATGGACGACCACGTTTTTGTTTCTTTATTCCTGACTTTTAAGGCTTCCTTATCTCCTGATTCTTTTGCTCTCAGATGAACTATTTCCGATAAAAAGCGATATTTCATGTTTGTTATAATAAAATGCAAAAGTACATTTTTTATTTTTAACTTTGCATAAACTTTTTAGAATATGTACCTGGATAGTCTATATTATGACAGCCTTGACCTGTTAAAAAATCTGATTTCAACCCCTTCTCTCAGCAGGGATGAAGATGCGGCTGCCTCCTTATTAGAACAGCACATGAAATCTCTGGGAATGAATGTATCTCGATCTGGAAATAACTGTTGGACTACTGCTCCGGGGTTTAGTGCTGAAAAACCGACTATCCTTCTAAACTCACATATTGATACAGTCAAACCGGTTTCCGGGTGGAGCAAAGATCCGTTTGCCGCCACTGAAGAGGAAGATAAAATATATGGCCTTGGAAGTAATGATGCAGGAGGGAGCTTAGTTTCACTATTTCACACATTTATTGCTTTGAGCGCCACCGAACAGGCTTATAATCTCATTTTTTTGGCATCCTGCGAAGAAGAAATCTCCGGAAAAAACGGAATAGAAAGCATATTGCCTCTTCTCCCACCCATCTCTTTAGGACTGGTCGGAGAACCAACGGGTATGCAGCCGGCCATTGCCGAAAAAGGATTGATAGTATTAGACTGCATTGTTGATGGCATATCAGGACACGCTGCTCGCAATGAAGGAAAAAATGCCATTTACAACGCACTCCCTGTCATCGATTGGTTCAAAAATTATGAATTCCACAATGAAAGTCCATGGTTGGGTAAGGTTAAAATGACAGTCACGATGATTGAAGCCGGCACTCAACACAACGTGATACCTGATTGCTGCAAATTCACAGTTGATGTCCGGACGAATGAATGTTATACGAATGGCGAACTATTTGAAATCATTGAAAAAAATTGCAATTGTGAAGTAAAAGCCAGGTCTTTTCGACTTAACTCGTCATCCATACCAACAGATCACCCGGTCGTCAAACAGGCAATTCTGGCAGGAAGGGAAGTTTTTGGTTCCCCCACCCTTTCAGATCAGGCTCTGATGGCCTTCCCTACGCTAAAGATGGGACCGGGACTCTCTGCACGTTCACATACGGCAGATGAATTTATTAAAAAATCTGAGATTCGCGAAGCCATAGAACTGTATTTTAAGATATTAAACGGCTTGAAAATATAACATTGCGCTATTTTACGATGGCACAGATGCTGTTTCCAAAAACTACCCTTGCGTACATAAAATCACTTTTTTTATGACAATTCATTCTTCTATCAAAAACAAACCATCAAAAAGATAAAAAAAGCACAAAAGCCTTTATTTATCGGATAAACTGCTATATCTCTATTTGAAAATAAAACAATAGGTCGTATATTTGCGTTGTGATTTTCGAAACACTCTGATAATTAATAAGTATAAAATTAACAATTTATGCAAAGCTAATCTGTCATCAATTGGGTCTAAACCTATTGAAATTTATATTTAAATTCTGCCGGAATTCAATTTTTGTTATTTGTTATGTTTCCCGTTTGAGGTCCTGTTTATTTGGCAAAATAAACTTGGAACTACTACCTCAAATTAGATTGCAGTATGTGTATAGTGTTATTATGTGTGTTACGTGTGATGTATTTGTGAAAATACAAAGCATTTTCCGGCAGATTTTATTCAAAATTTACTCATTGTATCTGTAATTTTGTCATAATAGGCAAATGATCTGAGGGATAGCGCTTCTCTTTGAAATCTGTTAAACTTCCATATTTTAGTACCTCCACTTTATCCGAACAGAAGATATAATCGATACGATCTGTCAGATTACGTTCCCAGTTAAAACCATTTGCTGTTCCAACAGGCCCATAAGGCGGCTGTTTTGTAACCTTATATGCATCATTCAAGCCTGAATAAAGGATTGAAATCGCTTCGGAATCCGGTAAGGAATTGAAATCACCTACCAATACCACGGGTGTTTTTCCGGCAATTTCATTTATTTTCTTAAGAATTAATTTTGAAGATTCAACCCGGGCAATTTTTCCACGATGATCATAGTGAACCGAGAAGAAAAAGAAATTTTTACCTGTATTTTTATCTTTAAACTTTGCCCATGAACAAATCCTGATATTAGAAGGAGCATCCCATCCGAGAGAAGGCTTCTCGGGTGTTTCACTTAACCAGAAATTACCTTTGTCCAACAAAGCAAAACGGTCTTTCCGATAAAATATTGCAGAATGCTCTCCGGCATCCTTTCCGTCATCACGGCCAACTCCAACATAATCATATTCAGGCATTTCAGCCAAACCTTCCAACTGATTTTTCAAACCTTCCTGCGTTCCGAAAATATCCCATTCGTGAAAACGGACCAATTCCTTAATCCAATCCTTCCTATTTGCCCAGGCATTGATTCCATCCTGAGCATTCTCGTAACGAAGGTTATAGGATGCAGCTACAACTGTTTTTGATTTGCAATCGGATTGTGCAAAAGTAGAAGATGATACAAAAAATAATATCACCAATGAACATAAAATTATTCTCATTATCTTATTTAGTTTTATAAATTTAACGTTGTTTTGAATTTTCAACATGAAGTTACAAAGACTCACAGCCGCAAAGTTAATAAAATTTCATTTTTGAGCTTCTCCCAGAAGGACTTTCTAAATTATTCTGAAAAAATCTATAGGGTATTTTTCTCGATAACCATCATATATATGTAAGCAGGATTTCTAACAATAAAATACATGTAATCATGAAAACAATATTTAATTTCTCATTTCCTGTCTTTTTAATGACAGCAATAATATTTGCAACGAATCCGGCCATAGCTCAGAATAATCAAAATGGAGAAAATGGTGTCGGAAAATATTTCACTATCAGTGGAATTGTAAAAAATAAGTCCAATAACAAAAAGATGGAATATGTAAATGTTTCTGTCCCAGGTACAGGAATTGGAACCGTAACCAATGAAGATGGTGAATTTTCTCTGAAAATCAGCGAATCGGCAAATGCAAAAAATATAGAATTCTCATATATCGGTTTCACCAACACCCGCATACCGTTAAATGGAACGAATGTTCTCAATGAAACATTTTTCATGTCTCCTAAACCGAAAGAACTACCGGAAGTTGTGGTCAGAAGCTGGGACCCCAAGAGATTAGTAGAAGAGGCTGTCAGTAAAATACCTAAAAATTACAGTAAAAATCCGAATTTATTGACCGGTTTTTATCGTGAAACTGCTAAAAAAGGGAAGACTTACATTAACGTGGCGGAAGCCGTTGTTCAGATATACAAATCCTCCTATAATGAAGATATCAATTCTGACAAGGTTCAGATATTGAAGGGACGAAAACTCCTGAGCACAAAAAAAAGTGATACTCTGGCAGTAAAATTGCTCGGAGGACCCAATCTGTCCGTATTAGCCGATATTGTTAAAAATCCGGATGTTATGCTGGAATCGGAGTCCTTAGGCCACTTCAAATATACCATGTCCGAAACGACTCTCATTAATGACAGAGTTCATTTTGTAGTATTATTCGAGCCTTTAGAGGTAAATCTCCCTTACGCTCTTTATTTTGGGAAATTTTATATTGATGCAGAAACTCTTTCTTTTACAAGAGCAGAGTTCAGTCTGGACATGCGGGATCGAACCAAAGCGACACAAATGATTCTCAGAAAAAAACCGGCAGGATTGCGTTTCAAACCGGAAGAAGTATCTTACCTGGTTTCATATAAAGAACGAAATGGAGTCACATACCTGAACTATATCCGTAATGAAATAAAATTCAAATGTGATTGGAAGCGCAGATTATTCGCAACCAATTATGAGGTGATGAGTGAAATGGTTGTCACCGACAACGAAGTTCAAAATGCCGGATCTATCTCCCGAAAAGATGAATTCAACATGAATAATTCTTTGAGCGATAAGGTAATGAACTTCTACGACGAAGACTTCTGGGGCGCTTATAATATCATTGAACCCAGCGAATCGCTTGAGTCTGCTGTTAACAAATTAAAAAAAGGATATAAATAGGCCTGTTTTGGCAAGAATTATGGTTAACTTAGGCGTTTAAATTGAGGATTGATAATTAATTCTCAATTCTCAACTATGTTTTATGTCTGTAGAGGATCTGATGCTGAAAAAAATTAAGGTGGGTGATATCAAAGCTTTTGAAACACTTTTCAAGCAGTATTACGAAGCTTTGTGCCGGTATGGGATGACCTACGTAGGAACAATAGAAGAAGCCGAAGAGATTGTACAAGAATTGTTTTATAAGGTCTGGAAAAACAGAGAACAAATCGAAGTATCCTTTTCTTTGAAAGCTTATTTATATGGTGCCGTACGTAATAATGCTCTGCAATATTTGGAACATTTACAGGTAAAACAAAATTATGCCGAACTTTTTTCAAAAATGGATAAAGTCGGCATTTTTTCTCCGGAAGATGAACTTGAGTATAAAGAATTAAACGAGAAAATAGATACTGCTTTGAAAGAACTACCCGAGCGTAGGCGAGAAATTTTTATTTTGAGCCGATTTGAGGGACTTAAATATTCCGAGATTGCTCAAAAGTTCAATCTCTCAGTAAAAACAATTGAAGCAGAAATGACAAAAGCTCTTAAAGAGCTCCGAAAATTAGAAATAGGATGAAACAAACAAGTTTAGTTAATACAGACAAAGCCTGGGAAAATCTGTACAACAGATTAGAACAAGAGAATCTGATTTCAAAAGCTTCTCAAAAGCACAGGCTTTATTTTTGGGACCTTGTAGGAGCTGCAGTAATACTCTTCTGCATTTTTATCGGAACCGGGATCTATATGTTATCAGATCGTTCCAAAGGAGCTCTGTTGTCTATGACAAATGAAGACGTTACGTCCTCTCTTGTAGCAACTTTCGAAGATGGATCAACAGCTTATTTGTCGGAAAATACATCGATATATTATCCGGAACATTTCTTAGGAAATGAACGAAGGATAAAGGTGGATGGAGATGCTCTATTCGACATCAACAGGGAACCTGAAAGACCGTTTTTCATTGAAACCGAACATGTTTTGGTAAAAGTGTTGGGTACTGCTTTCCGAGTTAATACGAATAATAAAAATACAGCCTTTGAACTATCTGTGAAGAAAGGACTTGTTGAAGTTTGCGATAAATCCTGGGGAAAAACGGTTTTGGTTGCGGCTGGAGAATCTGTCAGTCTTGTAAATGGGCAACTGCTAAAAGGACATCTCAATACAGATCAATTTTCTAAATTCACTTCAAAATTGAGATTTAAAGACGAGAGCCTGGAAAACATGGTGAAAGTGATTATGCAGACAACAGACAGCGATATTGTGATTGACTCCGATGAACTCAAAAATCTAAAACTAAATGCCTCTTTCAGAGATAATTCAGCAGACACAATGGTTAAAATAATTTGCATCGGATTAAATCTGAACTACAAAGTCAAAGATGACGTATTCCATATTTATAAACCTTAATTCACTCAAGAGGTATGAAACGCATCCTGATTTGCCTATTCTGCCTCATTCCGTTTTGTCTGCAAGCTGCAGCTCCCGACAATCCGGTTTTAAACAGAGTCATTGCTCTTCCTAAAGCTAAAGGCACTGTGTATGAAATGCTTAATGTCATTTCCGAATCATCCGGGATGTTATTCATTTACAGTGATAAAACAATAAATAACAATCATAAGTCCAAAATAGATAAAGGAAAAATGACTTTGAAACAGGCAATATTAGATGCTACACAGAAACCAAACCTCAAAATGAAAGTGATAGACAATCACATCCTGTTGTACTTAGATGAAGTGATAATCCACGAAAAAAACGACTCTGTCATACTAATCGACTCTATCAAGCCAGCTTTTGTCTCTATAGAAGGGGTGGTAAAAGACCAGGATACATTCGAGCCGCTTCCTTTCGCCTCTGTTACTCTCAACGGAAGTGGAATTGGAACCGTAAGTAATCAGACGGGGCATTTTGCTCTGAAAATTCCTGACTCTTTAGCACAAAACTCGATTCGATTTTCTTATGTCGGATATGAATCTAAAGATATTCCTGTCGCACTTATGACAAAAGAACGCATGGATATTCTTCTAAATATCAAGGTTATATCTATGCAGGAAATCATCATACACATAGTCAATCCTCTCAAAGTCGTCAATGAAATGTTAGACAAACGAATAATTAATTCTCCAACAAAACCTGTTGTCTTCACTGCTTTTTACAGAGAAGGTGTGGACTATAAAAATGGTTTTGTAAATCTGACCGAAGCTGTTTTCAATATCTACAAACAACCATTTTCATCATCAAAAGAGGACCAGATTAAACTTCTGAAAATGAGAAAAATATCCAACAAAAACATTACTGATTCCATCTTATTAAAGTTAAAAGCCGGTATTAATGCCTCTCTTTACCTGGATCTGATGAAAAATCTTCCCGATTTTCTGGAAATAAATGACGAGAATCCTTATAATTATGCAAAAATTGACATGGCAAGTATCGATTCCAAACTGGCTCACGTAATTGCTTTTGAACAAAAACCGGGAATAGAAGAACCTTTACACAAGGGAGAAATGTATATTGATACTGAGAACTCGGCTTTATTGAATGCTCATTTTGAAATTAACCCGGCTTATATACAAAAAGCCAAGAGCCGACTGATAATCAAACAGAGTAAGGGAATGGATATCAGCCCGAAAACAGCTATTTATACAGTATCCTATAAAGAATGGAATGGAAAATATTATTTATATTATGTCCGTGGAGATTTGAGTTTCAGTATCAAAAAGAAAAGTTGGCTATTTAACAGACCCAAGACTATCAATTCTTTTTTTGAAATGGTCATTTCCAAAATTGATACCGAAAATGTAAAACCATTCTCAAAAGAAGAAAATCTGTCCGGAAGTAAGGTTCTTTCTGATATAAAATATACCTACGATCCAAATTTCTGGGATGATTTCAACATTATCTTACCCGAACGAAAATTAAGCGATGAAATCGAGAGGATTTCGTTGAAAATTGAAGAAAGCTTTTAAATATAACTCCTGCTCGTTCAAAAAATTATATATAATAGAAAAAGTCGGCCTTGAGTTTCAACTGCAGCCGACTGTTTTTACTCTATTTCAGACAATTACTTTTGTATTATCGAAATTGCATACCCCCCACCCGGAACGGCTTTCAATTTCAATTTTGTTTTACTATTCACATTTTTTTGCTCTATAATGTATGCCTGGGGATTTTTTTCGTAATGAGCATCTTTGGCATCCCTATAAATTGTTGCAACATATTTCTTTCCCGGATCCAAGAAGTTCAATACAAGTTCTGATATATGGCCATTTTCATCAGCAGTACACCCGATAAACCAATTGTTTGTTCCTTTGGCTTTTCTGGCAACAGTAATATAATCTCCCGGTTCTGCTTCAAGATAGCGGCTATCATCCCAATCCACAGCTACATCCTTGATAAACTGGAAGGCATCCATAAATCGCTCATAATTTTCAGGTAAATCAGCAGCCATCTGTAATGGACTGTACATCGTAACATACAACGCCAATTGACGAGCTAAAGTACTGTGTACAAAAGAAGTATTCTGAGGATTTATCTTTTCCACACGCGTTTCAAAAATTCCAGGTGTATAATCCATCGGCCCCCCAATCAAACGTGTAAACGGCAAAATAGTGGTGTGGTCCACATTATTCCCTCCAAAAGCCTCATATTCGGTTCCTCGGGCCGATTCATTTCCGATCAGGTTAGGATAAGTACGACACAAACCGGTCGGACGAACAGCTTCGTGTGCATTGACCATAATCTTATATTTTGCTGCTTTAGTTACAGCATACAGGTAATGATTTACCATCCATTGTCCATAATGATACTCACCCCTGGGGATAATATCTCCGACATAACCGCTTTTCACTGAGTTATATCCGTTATCGATCATGAATTGATAGGCCCGGTTGATATGTCGCTCATAGTTACGGACAGAGGCCGAAGTTTCATGGTGCATCATCAATTTCACACCTTTGCTTTTGGCATAGGTATTCAATGCTTTAACGTCAAAATCAGGATATGGAGTCAAAAAATCAAAAACATAATCTTTAGATTTACCAAACCAGTCTTCCCAACCGATATTCCAGCCTTCTACTAATACCTGGTCAAATCCATGCTGAGCTGCAAAATCTATATATCGTCTTACCTTTTCATTGTTCGCGGCATGCTTTCCATTCGGTTTTAATTTGGAATAATCTGTTTCTCCCAACCTCACTGAAAGGATATCCGTGTACGCCCACGTACTTTTTCCGGTTATCATCTCCCACCAGACACCAATGTATTTTACAGGTTTGATCCAGGACACATCATCATATTTACACGGCTCATTCAAATTCAAAGTTAATTTGGAAGCCAGAATATTACGGGCATCATCGCTCACAATCACAGTACGCCATGGTGTATGACAAGGAGCCTGCATATATCCTTTTTTGCCAGTTGCATCCGGAGTCAGCCACGATTCGAAAACCATATTTTTATCATCCAGATTCAGGTGCATACAGGAATAATCAATCAATGCCGCTTCATGCAGATTAATATATAAACCATTATCGCTCTTCATCATCAAAGAAGTTTGCACTCCTGTCGGAGAAAAAGGAGTTTGTGATGAATTTGGAGTGATCGCATCTTTCATTTTTCCCCGGATTTCCGAGAGTCTGGATGTAACCGTACTATATTCCTGTGTATCGTAATCACCCGGAAGCCAGAATGCCTTATGGTCCCCGGCCATCGCAAACTGAGTTTTTTCTTCTTTTATCACGAAATAAATCAGTTTATCCTGTTGAGGAAATTCATAACGAAAGCCCAAACCATCATCGAATAAACGGAAGCGAAGGATCATTTTCCTTTCATTTTTTACCTGATTTAAAGTCACTTCCAGCTCGTTATAATGATTCCTGATATTTTTCACCTCTCCCCAAACCGGCTGCCATGTTTCATCAAAAGTTGATTGCTTACTTTTCTCAACTATAAATCCATCATACAACGATGTTGTTGCATCCTTCCTTTCACTTTTGATACTCATATTCTCTCCAAACGCCACAAAATCATTCTCGCCTCTGAGTTCCAAGCCCAGTTTACTCGGTTTGATTACATCTTTTCCCTTGAAAATCAAAGAGTAAACTGGCGTACCGCCTTCAAGCTTAAACTTTAATTTTAAGTTTCCGTCCGGAGATGTTAATTCTTGTGCCATCGATATTGA
>JAVBUX010000314.1:0-7742 GCA_031554915.1 Bacteroidales bacterium
CTGATGACTTAATATCCCGACTTTAGCGATCGCATCTTTCAGATTTAAGCCATCGATCCGAAATACTGAATTATCAACCAAACCGGCTTTATACAACTCTGCCATAATCCAAATAATACCTACTGCACTATTTACATCCTGGATATAATATTTTTTTGTATTTGGAGCTACTTTACAAAGACAAGGAGTCTTTCTGGAAAGTATATCAATATCATTCATAGTAAAATCAACTCCGGCTTCCTGCGCTATTGCCAACAAATGCAAAACTGTATTAGTAGAACCACCCATGGCAATATCTAAAGTCATGGAGTTCAGAAATGCAGCCCTTGTGGCAATACTTCTCGGCAACACGGACTCATCACCATCCTGATAATATTTATACGCATTTTCAACAATTATACGTGCAGCATCAACAAATAATTGTGTTCGGTTGACATGAGTGGCGACAATTGTACCATTTCCAGGTAAAGCAAGACCAATTGCTTCATTGAGACAGTTCATAGAATTAGCAGTAAACATCCCTGAACAAGAACCACAGGTCGGACAAGCATTCATTTCCACTTTTGCAACTTGTTCATCACTAACCGATTCATCGGCTCCCTGAACCATAGCATCGATCAGATCCAATCCATGACCATCCAAACGACCAGCTTCCATTGGTCCTCCGGAGACAAAAACAGCCGGAATATTCAATCTCATAGCAGCCATCAACATTCCCGGAGTGATCTTGTCACAATTACTAATACAGATCATAGCATCAGCTTTATGGGCATTCACCATATATTCCACACTATCCGCAATCAGATCTCTGGAAGGAAGAGAATACAACATGCCATCGTGTCCCATGGCAATTCCATCATCAATGGCAATGGTATTGAATTCAGCTGCAAAACAACCTAATTTTTCAATTTCAGATTTAACAAACTGCCCTATCTCGTGCAAATGTACATGTCCGGGTACAAATTGCGTAAATGAATTGACGATTGCAATCAGAGGTTTACCCATTTGATCATTTTTCATTCCATTAGCTCTCCACAAGGAACGAGCCCCGGCCATCTTTCGTCCGAATGTACTTTTATGACTTCGCAATTGTATTTTCATATCCCTCTTCATTAAGCTTGCAAAATTAGTTTTTTTTATAATAAAAAAAGCCTTTCCCAGTTATAGAGAAAGGCCAAATATATTTTTTATCTTAGTACATCATCAATAACCTTCCTCACTATTCTTTTGTAATGACTAGAATAATGCTGAGGACGACTATATTTAATGTACTATTGTTAATCATAATAATTTATTTTCCAAAATCAGGTGCAAAGATAATTCTTTTTTTATTATTTCGCAAACTTTTCAATAAATCATATTGAAAAATATTATTTTTTATAACAATTATTCATATAAATGGTCATAAATATAACAAATTACTAAATTTTTTATTTATAAAGTTATTACTAAATTTGTAGTCAATATAAGTTGTCATACATGAAAAAATATAATTTTGATGAAATAATTGATCGTTCTGGTAGTGGATGTGTAAAATATGATGGTCTGAATGAATACTTTGGTAACGATGAATTAATTCCGATGTGGGTCGCGGATATGGACTTCAAAACTGGAGATTTCATTACCGAAGCTTTGATTGAACGCTGTAAACAAAGCATTTTCGGTTATCCTATTCTACAAAAAAATTATTTTACAACCATAAAAAACTGGATACAAAACCATCATCAATGGGGAGTAAAAGAAGATTGGATCTGTTTTGTTCCTGGAATTGTGAAAGGACTTGCATATTCTGTCTTGCACTTTACAAAGCCGGGAGATAAAATCGTAATTCAACCTCCTGTTTATCATCCGTTTCGAATTGTTCCGGAGATGAACAATCGTCAACTTGTGTACAACCCATTAATTGAAGAGAACGGGAAATATAGGATGGATTTAGATGGATTACAACAGCTCCTGGATACAGAAAATTGTAAAATATTGATACTCTGTAATCCTCACAATCCCATAGGAATCACTTGGGATAGAGAAACTTTACAAAAACTGGCTGTTATGTGTCTTGAGAAAGATGTCCTTGTCATTTCAGACGAAATCCATTCCGACATGGCTCTTTTTGGAAACAAACATTTACCTTTTGCTTCTATTTCGGAAGAGGCTGCCAATAACAGCATCACCTTTATGGCTCCGAGTAAAACTTTTAATATCGCTGGCATTGTGAGTTCGTACGCCATTGTTCCCAATGAAAAATTCAGGAACAGTTTTTTCAACTTTTTACATGGTGGGGAGTTTCAACAAGGCAATCTTTTTGCTTATGTAGCAACAGAGGCTGCATATAAACATGGGGAAGACTGGTTAAAACAGATGCTGACTTATGTAGAAGAAAATATATCCATCACTGAAAATTATTTTAGAAATAATATACCTCAAATTAAAGTTATCAAACCGGAAGCCTCATTTTTAATCTGGTTGGACTGTCGTGAACTGAGATTATCTCAAAAAGAACTGGTTTCGCTATTTATTGATAAAGCTAAATTAGCTCTTAATGACGGAGAAATGTTTGGAATAGGAGGATTTGGATTTATGAGAATGAACATCGGATGCTCTAGAATCCTTTTGCAAAAGGCAATGGACAATTTAAAAAGGGCCATTATTGAAAATAAATAGCATATAGATAAAATCATGATAAAGACTGATAAAGAAAAATACCGAAATCTATGTTTAAAAGAGTCATCTATCCCTGTTTTTTCAAGAGATTGGTGGTTAGATTGTGTTTGTGGAACTAATAATTGGGACGTCATAATAACTGAATCAGAAGACATTATAACTGCATGCATGCCCATATATAAGCATTACCCAATGGTAATCGCTATGCCTTCTTATACTCAGACAATGGGTATTTGGTTTAATCCTTCTTCTTTTCTTCCTGATTATAGAAAAGAATTGTTCCGTAAACAACAATTATGCGAAGAAATTATTCAGAAAATACCGAATAACAAGAGTTTTCTTCAAAATTTTAATTTTGCTTTTACTGATTGGTTGCCTTTTTATTGGAACGGATATCAACAAACAACAAAATATACCTATATTATCCAGGATATAAACAGCTTAGATAATATTTGGAATAACTTCAGCAACGAAATAAAGAAAAACATTTTAAAAGCACAGAATAAATATCAATTGACAGTAAAAAGAGGATTATCTGTTGATGATTTCTTAAATCTGAATGAACAGATTTTTGACAGGCAGGGAAAATCTCCTGTAAAACATCAAATTCTGAAAAATTTAATAAATACAGCCCGTTCTAAAGATACAGGAGACATTTGGGGCGCTTATGATGAACAGGGTAAATTACATGCAGCTCAGTTTTTGGTCTGGCAGGAAACCTGCGCTTACTGTGTCGCTGGAGGAAGTAGTCGGGATTTTGGAAAAACAGGAGCACATGCTTTAGTTATTTGGGAAACTATCCAATTTGCATCAACCAAATCAGCTTCCTTTGATTTTATGGGTTCCATGATTAAAGGGGTCGAATATTTTAACCGGGGTTTTGGATCTGAACAAATTCCATATTACGCAATATCAAAGGGAAAACTGAGCTTTATTGAAAAAGTTTTCCATTATTCTATCAAAAAAATAAAAGGACGTACTTAAAAAAATAAAAACCTGCTGATCTAGCAGGTTTTTATCGCGGAAAGGAAGGGATTCGAACCCCCGGTACAGTTTTGCCGTACACACGCTTTCCAAGCGTGCCTCTTAAACCACTCGAGCACCTTTCCTTTTATTTTGCGAGTGCAAAGATAGAATTTATTTTGGGATTGACAAAATTGTCTAATGAAAATAGTTTTAACTTAAAATTTCATCATATTATTTTTAAAAGATTATCTTTGCTGTCATTTTATTTTTAATATTATGAAATCTTGGTATATTGTATTGTTATTTATTGCTGCTTTATCTTTTTCTTCCTTTGGACAAGATCAATATGTCAAACCTCAAAAAGGAGAAGGCATTCATGCTCTATTAAGACGTAACAACAGGGATGGAAAAGAATATTATCAAAAATTCATAGAATTAAATAATAAAAAACTAGACAAAAATAATTCCCTGAAATTGGGAGTCACTTACCTCTTGCCACCTTTGAAAGAAACAGAGATAGCAAAAACAGAAAATAAGAAAAAGGAAAAAGAAAAAAGGATAGAACCTTTATTTGGAGAGAAATATGCTGAATATACGATCGACTCAGATCGTCTGAAGGGTACTTGCTTTTTTCTGAGTAGCGGACACGGAGGACCAGATCCTGGCGCTACAGTCAAAATAAATTCAGAAATAACATTACATGAAGATGAATATGCCTACGACATTACCTTACGTATGGCTTCGTATCTCTTAAAACAGGGAGCTACAGTTCATATTATTATTCAGGATCCTAATGATGGTATTCGCGATGGTGAATATCTAAATAATAGCAATAAAGAGACCTGTATGGGTGATGAAATACCTTTGGATCAAAAAGCCCGGCTAAAACAAAGAAGTGATAAAATTAACCAATTATCAAGTAAATCTGATGCTAAATATCAGCGGGCCGTTTTTGTCCATCTGGATAGTCGTGCTCATAAACGATCTATGGATGTATTTTTCTACTATTGTCCTGAAAGTAAAAAAGGAGAGGTATTAGCTGACAGATTAAGGGATACAATGTATAAAAAGTACAATATTTATCGGCGAAGTAAAGAATTTGAAGGGACAATAAGCCCTCGAGGACTGTATGTTTTGAAAGAAACTACCCCTGTTGGCGTTTTTGTTGAATTGGGCAATATCTGTAATAATGGCAGGGATCGTCAACGTTTCCTGGAAAAAAAGAATCGTCAGTATCTGGCAGAATGGCTCGGTGAAGGTCTTATCAAAGATTTCGAAAATGCCAAATAATACTCATTCTATCATAAACAGCCTCTTTGCATTTGCCGTAGTTTTTTCTACAACTGTCTCTATCGGCATTTGATAAATTTCCGACAATCGTTCTACCATATAACGAATATAGGAAGGTTCATTACGTTTTCCACGAAATGGAACAGGAGTTAAGTAAGGAGCATCTGTCTCTGTTACAATTCGTTCTATAGGAGCCTGATTCAGATAGTCCCGAAAATTAGAATTTTTGAATGTAACTACGCCATTGATTCCCAGCATAAAATGTTCGTATTGTAAAGCCCGTTCCAATTCCTCACGACTTCCTCCAAAACTATGAAAAACGCCTCTCAAGTTGTGCGCCCCTACAGAATCCAAACAATCAAAAACTTCAGAAAAAGCATCTCGGGTATGAATTGCAACGGGAAGGTTCATTTCAATACTCCAGTGAAGTTGTTCTATAAAAACTAGTTTTTGTTCTTTTATATATGTTTTATCCCAATACAAATCAATACCAATCTCCCCTACTGCCACGTAATTACGTTTTTCAAACTGGGAACGGATTATTTTCAAATCATCTTTCCATGAAGAAGTGACACTGGTTGGATGTAAGCCCATCATCGGCAGACAATAATCCGGAAACTGATCACACAACTCATGTAATCTTCCAACAGTATCCAAATCTATATTAGGGAGTAATAATTTAGAGATTCCGGACTCTTTTGCCCGTTCAATCACAGCATCCCGACCTTCGTCAAAATCCTCCAGATAAATGTGCGTATGTGTATCGATCATTAATGTTCCCTTTCCATCAATTGTTTGGCATATTCATACAAAACTGTTTTCTTCTCTTCAGGAAGACCCACCATCTTCAATGATGAAAGTGATTTCTTGTACAATACATCCATCCTGTCTTCTGCACGTTGCCTCAATTGCAAATTGTTGTATATAGCCGTAACCTCACGAATCTTTTCTTTTTCCTTACCGGACGTAACTTTAAGCCAATTCAACAAAGACTCTTTTCCTTCACTTTCAGATAATTGCAGTGCATTGATCAAAAAATATGTTTTTTTATTACACAAAATATCTCCACCTATTGCCTTTCCGAAAACAGCCGGATCTCCGTAGATATCCAATAAATCATCTTTAATTTGGAACGCAAGACCCAGATTTATTCCAAATTCATACAATAAATTCATATCAGCCATCCTTGCTCCACCGATCATAGCACCTGATTTCAGACATGCACCAATCATTACCGCCGTTTTCAGGCGAATCATTTCAAAATATTCGTCCTCTGTCACATCCAGACGGTTTTCAAATTCCATGTCCAACTGCTGTCCCTCACAAATTTCAGCTGCAGTTTTGGAAAACAACTCCAGCAAAGGCTTCATCGTATCAGATGGACCTTTTGACATGATTTGATATGCCAGAATCAACATGGAATCTCCCGATAAAATAGCGGTATTTTCATTCCATACCTTGTGGACTGTTGGTTTTTTCCGACGAATATCCGCCTTATCCATTACATCATCGTGCATCAATGTAAAATTATGGAAAACCTCCCATGCAAGAGCAGGTTGAATAGATTCAGAAACATCATCCTGATACAAATTACAGGCTAACAGAACCAGAGCCGGTCTTGCCCTCTTTCCTCCTAAATCAAGAATATAACGAATAGGAGCATATAATTGATCTGGATATTGAGGATAATCAATTTCATTAATGTTTTCGCGGATGATATTCAACGATTGTTCAAATGTTATCATATATCTGAGCTTTTTTCTTTCATCTGATGTATTCAAATACAAAGTAACGCAAAAAATCCCACGATTCATATACCTTTTTGCTATTTCTTCCGTTTGTATATTTAACGGTTTTATCCGTATATTTGTACATTCATTTTTATAAGGCATGAAGAAAACGCTTTTATTTTGTATTATATTATTCAATTTTCTATCTATAAATGCACAGGAAGGCAATACTGTTTTCAATTTTCTGGCTCTTCCCTCTTCAGCACATGCCAGTGCGCTGGGAAGAACCAATATCTCTATTATTGAAAATGATGTTTCCCTGATTTATCATAACCCGGCATTTCTAGGACCAGAAATGGATAAAAGCCTTAATCTCAATTATTTATTCTATATCGCTGATATAGGAGTGGGAAGTGCAACTTTTGCAAAAGCAATGGGCGAAAGAAGTGCCTGGGGAGTTGGATTCAACTATGCCAATTACGGAGAGATGAAAAAAACAGACAAAAATGGAATAATCAACGGCGATCTACCGGCAAAAGATATATGTGGAAATCTATTTTTCTCTCACGACCTTACTGACAGGATCAGGGGTGGTGTTACTGCAAAGTTCATATACTCTCCTTATGATGAATATACTTCTATCGGACTGGGTGTTGACCTGGGATTGAGCTATTACAACAAAGAAAATCAATTTTCTTTAGGTTTAGTCGGAAAAAATTTAGGTCGCCAGGTAAAAGCATACGATGAAGAATATGCAGAAATGCCTTGGGAAATTCAGTTAGGAATGTCCAAACGACTTGCGCATGCTCCTATTCGCTTTTCTTTGACCATGGCCAATTTGAACCGTTGGGACTATAAAAAACCGGATGGAGAGGATCAGAAATTTTTCTCAACATTTATGGACCACTTCATCGTTGGACTGGATTTTCTTCCTTCCGATAATCTCTGGATTGCATTGGGTTATAACGCTAAAATCGGTTCCGATATGAATATACAACAGGGTAATCGTATGGGCGGTTTCTCTATCGGAGCAGGATTAAATGTTAAATCATTCAAAATCAGTTGTTCATTGGCCCAATATCATCCTTCTGCAAC
>JAVBUX010000044.1:0-10548 GCA_031554915.1 Bacteroidales bacterium
CTGGTTCTTAACTTCAGATCACTTACCCATTTAATATTTTTCATGAAATTTTCTCCTGAGATGCGCCATGCTCCCGAAATAGCCGGGAAGTAACCATATCTTTCGGAAGGTGCAAACTTTGAAGAGCCATCATGACGTATAGATCCCATAAACATATACTTATCTCCAAGAGAATAATTTAACCTGGCAAAAATAGATACAAATGAATTCTCATCAAACCGCCCGTTACCAAGCACCATTGCTGCTCCATAAATATTCGGACGATAATAATTGCTGAATGCAGGTATCGGATTCAAAGCATTAGCTCCTCCCCTATCATTAGCACTCGAATAAGCCCCTGTCCTCTTTAATCCCTGATATTGAGCACTATATCCGGCAGTAAGTCCTACTGAATGAACATCCCCAAAAACCTTCTTATAACTTGCATAAAGATCTGTAACCCATGACGAAAACAACTCATTTTCCTGTCCTGCTGACATTTTTTCATAAACCGGTTTGGAAAAATTGGCGTCAGGGCTGCCATTTCCTGCAACATAAGGACTGATAAAATATTCTCGGTTCTGAGTATTCAGGATGGTGCTCAAGCCTACATTTAAAGTAAGTCCATCAATCGGCTCGTATGCTAAATTACCTCTAGCCAGCACTTTGTATCTATAATAAATATCACTGGTTTCCAACAAGTTGGCGACAGGATTGGCAATACCGACAGGAAAAAACGGTTTGAATTCTTTTTGATTAATCTGGCCATAATCTCCGTCTCTTTCATAAACGGGTACAATAGGCGGCATCCAGAGGGATTGTTGAATAATTCCCCCTGCAATACCATAGCCTCCCGTCATGTGCGCAAACCCATTAATTGAATTGTTAGTGCGGTCTTTTGTATGAGCTAAGGAATAGTTCATTTCCAATCGGAGCCGTGGTTTTAATCGTATATCAAACGAACTGGTAGATGAGAATGTTTTTGAATAAGTAGTAAGCAAAATTCCCTCATTATCCAATATATTTGCATCGACATAATAACTGATCTTATCATTTCCTCCTGAAGCTGAAACCTGGTAATTTTGATAAGGAGAAAGCCTGAATATCTCATCCTGCCAATCAGTATTTACGTAAGATGATATATCCCGGTTATAAAAATCCGGCAAAGGTTTTTTATCGTTGGAATAAGCTTCTTTTACCAACGACATCCATTCATTTGTATTCAGAACATCAACCTTTTTTTCCACTTGCTGAATTCCGTATGTAGCATTAAATGAAAATTTAGCATCTCCGCCTTTCCCTTTCTTTGTAGTTACCATTATAACTCCATTACCAGCTCTTGATCCAAAAATAGCTCCGGCTGCAGCATCTTTCAAAATATCGATTTTTTCAATGGACTTAGGATTTAAGGCGGCTAACATTGATGCATTTGCCATTACCCCATCGATTACATACAGAGGTTCACTTCCTGCATTAATAGAACCATATCCCCGGATCCGGATAATAGGAGCGGCCCCTGGAGAACCGTTACCATTATCGGCAATAACCCCGGAAATTTGCCCTGCAAAAGCATCTCCGATATTGGAGATGGGTAATTCCCGCATATTTTCGGATTTAAGGCTACCGACTGCTGTAGTCAGTTTTCGTTTGCTTGAAGTACCATAACCGACAACCACAACTTCATCCAATAATTTATCGTCATCCAACAAGGTAACATTGATTTCTGTCTTTGATCCGACAATAAATTCCTGGGTTACACATCCTATAAAAGAATAAATCAGTACTGCGTTTTTATCAGGAATGGAGATGGAATACCGTCCATTCCCATCTGTAATAACTCTTGTTTTTGTGTTTTTTTCCAGAATACTCACTCCCGCGATGGCAATACCATCTTTATCGGTAATGACACCAGAAACCACAACCTTCTGATTTTGTGTCTTTTCTTTGCTATTACCGGATAAAACCGGTGTTAGTACAATTGTCTTGTTAATAATTTGATACTGGATATCACTGTTCAGGAATAATTGATCCAACAGATCCTCTATAGATCCGTTCTCTATTCTAACTTGTGGATTGGCCTGATACAATTGTTCAACATCTTTACTATACAAGAAATCATATTCAGTCTGATTTTGAATCTCAACAATAGCATCCTTTAATCTCTGACTGTATGATTTTATGTTCAAACGAGTTTTCTGAGAATAGGATTCGATGGCCATACTGTTTAGAGCCAGTATAAAAAAAGAAACACAAATCGTACTTATTCTTGACATTTTAACAATGATATTTTTATCAATGTTAGCATTGATCTTAAAAATTTCCATAAATTTGTAGTGTTTTTTATTTCTTAATGAATATTAAGGATAAATTTCTCGAGCAAGAAGAAGCTGCAACTTTTTCTTGCTTTTTTGTTTCAGGATTAGAGTGTTACATAGGCATTCGATTTAAGATTAACATATTATTTATAGCTATTTTGGCCTGATATGCATGATGGTATCCCCACTAAAAGCATACTTCATCGGAACTATCAATTCGAGTGTTTTCATCATTTCATTGATATTTTTTTGAAAGCTCAATGATCCTGTAAGTTGTTTATCCTTGTCAATTCCAGGATCCAGTATAATATGTATATTATAATTACGTTCCAGCGCCTTGATTATTTTTTCCAGAGTAATGCCATCAAATTCCAGTTTGCCGTTACTCCAGGAAGTATAGAGCCCTGCATCTACGGCATCCAGATTATATTGACGATTCACTTTATTTATTTCAAATTTCTGTCCGGGTTTCATTGAACATAAAAGGGCTAAATCTGGATCAAGGATATCTACATGGCCTTCCTTGAGTATAACTTCTGATACCGGTTTGTTTTTATATGCGGAAACTTCGAATGAAGTTCCCAACACTTTTACCGTATAAGCATCTGTTTTTACTAAAAAAGGTCGTTCAATATCTTTTGTTACATCAAAAAAGACTTTACCTTCTACAATCATAGCCCGCTCTTTTTTATCAAATTTTTTAGGATATTCAATCCGGCTGTTGGCAGACATCCATACGCGAGTACCATCATCCAGCAATATTTGTGTTATCCCTGTATCTCCTCCTGTTACGAAAGTATTCATTACAGGCTGGTTAAAATATGGAAGATAAAAATGAACTCCCAATGACAAACCGATTAATAGCAATATACAAGCTGCATACCGCATTATTTTCGACATAAATTTCAAGGCAATTTTCTTTTTTAAATCTTTATGTACGATTTGCCTACGATATAGCTCTTTGTATGAATCGGAGATGTGATCAGGATCAGAAAACTGGATAAAATTACTTTTGGATAAGGCTATCCGTAATTTCAACCATTCTTTCCGGTTCTCTTCAGAAGCTTCAAGCCATTTTAACAACTGCTCCATTTCTTCTTCAGAACAGGTCCCTGATATATATTTATCAAACAATTTTTCAGTCAGAAGATCCATGATATAATAGTATTACTCTTTATTATAATACGGATCAGAAGAAAGAAACACCCAGTTAAAAATCAATTTTATTTCAAAACAAATAGGAAATCACTAATAATCAACAAATTAAAATTTAAAAAAAAATGAAATTATCACATTTACCAATATAATTATGAGTAAATATCCTGAAATTTTTCGACGTAACACTTTAAGACACGAATAAATATGATTTTCAATTGTACTGTTTGACAATCCCAGTATTTGAGCGATTTCCTTTGTTGTTTTGTGGTTTTCAAAATACAGTTTAAAAACCAGCTTCCCTTTGGGAGGCAAAGAATTGATAGCTGCATTTATTTGTTCGTGCAATTCTTTTGACAATAATCCATCCTCAATTTCATTCCGGAAAGTATAAAAATATTCTGATTCAAATTCCAGCAGTTTTTTCTTTATATCTGATAAATATTGATCTTTAACCTGATTATGACGGATAATATCTATACATCTGTTTTGAACTGCTTTATAAAGGTATGCATTCAGAGTTAATTCATTCAGTTTTTTGTGTTTATTTTCCAATAAACTAAGGAATACCTCCTGTACTACATCATGAGCATCTTCATTATTCAGAAAAAATGAAGCATATACTGCCAGTTTAGAGTAATAACTTTTATACAGCTTTTCAAATGATGTATCATACCTAAATTCCATCCTTCAAAATAAACAAAGATTATAAAAATAAAATCGTTTCGAATGATAATAACTCCGAACAAAGGTAAGAATTAAAGTGATTTTTCAAAATTCAATAATTCAAGTTTTATTTTGTAGAATAGACATGATGATGCCATCATTCATCAGATATTTATAAAAGAAATATAGATTATTAGAACGAGATCCCCAAACTTATTCCCAGAGTATTCATATAATTTCCTTTTTCTGAATATTTGCCGATCACTATATCATTATAGTCATCTGTAACCTGAGCCGAAAATTGTACCCGCTTCAAGAAACGTCTGTATTCTATTCCAAAAAGTAAACGACTCTCTTTGCCTATTTTATACGCAAAATTTATGCGTGATGCCAGATAACCTAGGGTAACATAATTCTCTTCTTGTGAAAACCAATTATAATCAACAGAATAAACCGCATTGGTATCCTTTTCTTTAATATTATAAGTATATTGAGGATTGTTCATATCCTGAATTCCAATACCCAAACGAGGCAAAATATTCCATTTACCACAATCTATTTTATAAAACACCCCCCAACTCATCATGAGACTTATAGGTTGTTGCTCATTAAGACTCCAAGAATCCTTCTGATAATAATCCAGATCAATTACCGGATAACTATTTATATCAAAATGGGTGTTTGATGGGTAAATATATAAAGCGAGTGAACCATCGGCATAAATACCCAACAATCTATAAAAATTCCAGTTGAAAGTTGTACGAAATTCTGTGAATAAAGGCTTATATAGCACATTATTTATGGACTTATTATTTATCCAATCATTTAATCCGAAATGTTCAGCCAACTGAAAATCAAACCAAAGTTTTTTATTTTGAGAATGAAGGTTAACCGAAAATAGACAGATGACAATGAATAACAAGAACTTTTTCATATCAATACAAATCTATTAAAGGCGTATCATATTCAAAATAATCTCCATCATCAAGAAAGACTTTCACTTTAAAGGAATACTTTCCAGGCGCAGGAACTTTCAACAAAGCCAATCCTTCACTTATTTTTTCAGGAAGATATCTAGCTGGTTTAAAATAAGATGTAATATCGCTTCCGGCAGCATGCTGTTCGTCAAAATCGGCATTACAAAAGATCTTTATTTCCGGAGAACCCTGAATCTCAAAACGATATAAGTTATCATTCCCGTCTGCAATCCATTTGATTCCAATCATATAAGCCTCTTTCTTTACAGCCTTTTCTGTCACAAAAGGAAATTCTCCTTCATTATTGATATTGTAAGCCCCAATCCCTGTAAGTTTGAAATATACTGGTTCTAGTTCATCGTCACAGCTCATAGCTGAGTTCAAAAGAAAAATAATAGCTAAAATATAATACGGTAGTCGTTTCATAATAAATCAATTAGGATAATATCATTGACTGAATGAAATCCTGCGAAAAACGTTGCATCCAATAATATGGATAAAACAATCGCAAAATAATATCATAAATAATCTTACTTAGTATCAATCATCAGTTTTTTCAACTCATCACAACCATTGATAATATCTTTTTCGTGCTCACTATAAAACTGTTTTTGTTTTGCAAGATCCATCTTCAGATAAGATGAATCTATTTTGATCATTGTCTGCAAAGCACAGGCACAAACACTTTTAGCTTTAGCAACATCAACTCCCTGCTCCACCAAAGGTTTCATACATTCTTGCACATTTTGATCGAAAATTTCTTTATCTGTTTTTCGACTTGAGCATGATATCACCAGAAATACAAAAAATAACATTGACAGAATAGAAAAAAATCGTCTCACAAAACTAAATTTCAGTATCATTAATCCTTTATTTTAAATTCAACATGTAATTTTCATTGTAAAATTAGTTATTATATTCCAATTTGCCATTATTTATTCCTCCAAGAATACCTGAAAATCATAACAAAATCATAACTTTGCAATTATTTTACAAATGAAAGCACTGAAGATTGTTTTCCGGATTATTTTGATTCTCCTGCTGGTATTTTATATATTACCGGTGGTCTTGTTTCAAGTGCCCTATTTCCAGAGAAAAATATCAGAAAAAGCTTCAAACGAACTACACGAAAGATTAGGGGTTGATGTAAAAATAGGGAATGTCGATTTTGAACTATTTAATAAGATCATACTGAAAGATTTATATCTGGAGGATCAAGCCGGGGATACTCTTTTTCAGGCCAAACGATTAAGCGCCGGTTTTGAATTTCTCCCGCTGCTAAAAGGACGGCTACGCTTTGAAACAGTACAATTATTCAGTTTTCAGTTCAACCTGAACAAAGAAACCGTCGATTCTCCCCTTAACCTTCAATTTGTATTGGATGCTTTCGTCAGCAGAGATACCACAAAGAAAGATACAAATATAGACCTGCAAATAAAACGATTGAACCTGAGAAGAGGTAATTTTTCATACCGTATCAAAAATGAGTCTGAAACCCCTGATAAATTCAACTCCAAAGATGTGAAAATCAAAGATCTTTCGGCAAAGATCAAAGTCAAGACCCTCACCAAAGATCAGTTGATTGCAGACTTCCACAATCTGGCTTTTTCAGAAAAATCCGGTTTTAATGTTCAACGACTGTCATTCGATATTAAAGCTAACCTCGACAGTGTAAAAATCAGCCAATTACAAATAAAATTACCCAATACCTTTTTATCTCTCAAAGGGGTATCTGCTGATTTCAAAGGAGTTGAGTATCCGGAAGAGTATCTTTCTAAAGCGCTCTTTAAACTCCAGGTAGAACCATCGACTGTCTATTTGAAAGATTTGAAAGCTTTTCTGCCTGTTTTCTCAAATTTCAGGGATGCTGTTAGCATAGAAGGACGTCTATCCGGAAATACAAGTCACCTGAAACTTGCAAATCTGGTCATCCTTGACAAAAACAACTTGCGTCTAAAAGCAAATATTGAATTATCAGATATCACCAACCCAACCGATATATTTATTAATGGAGAAGTGGAAGATTCTTATATATCGTCCGAAAGTATCCGAAAAATGACAAATAACTTCAGTAAAGAACCCATAGACCTTCCTCCTCAAATTTTTCAATTAGGAAATGTCTATTTTACAGGAGATGTCTCCGGTTTTTTCCACCATCTAAGCGCTCATGGAAACTTTAGAACTGATATAGGAAACATTAATACCGACATCAATATAGGAAGAGATGAACATTTTTTCATTAATGGAAAAATCGTTTCAGATAAATTGGATATCAACCGCCTGATGAACAGTACAGACTATGGTTTCGCTAGTTTCAACATACAAGTTAATGCCACTCAGGGTATAAACAAAAAGTTTTCGGGGGATGTTAATGCTCTGGTCGAAAAATTCGAATACAAAGGTCATTTATATGAAAACATGAGCCTTATAGGATCCATAACACCCCAAAGTTTCTCTGGGAAATTTGATCTGGACAGCCAGGAGGGCAAAATCAATGCGGAAGGATTATTTGCATTGAAAGGAGAAAATTCGGAATTCAACTTTTCAGCGGAGGTAGAACATGTTTTGCTTGATAAACTGAACCTAAGCAAAAAATACAAGGATTCTGACCTTTCTTTCAAAGTAAAGGCAGACTTTACAGGAAACAATATCGATAATCTGATTGGGGATGTATATCTTTCTGATGTAAGATTCAGTACGGCTAAAGGAGGATATTTTCTTGACACTTTTAATATTAGGGCAAGCCAGATAAACAATGAAAAATTATTGACATTGAAATCTGATTTGGTAAATGGTGAAATCCGGGGACTTTATTCTTTTTCAGGGATTGTCCCGTCTGTTAAACGCGTATTAAGTAGTTATCTCCCGGCTTTCTTCGAACCACAAAAATCGACCCAAAGGGAAAATCCAAATAACTTCTCAATCGATTTATCCATCGAGGATACGCAGGAACTTTCTTCAATGTTGGAACTCCCTTTTGTTTTGTTTAATAAATCGAAGCTGGTAGGCCAATACAACACTATATATGACAAATTTCGGCTACAATTGTATTCTCCAAGAATGAGTTATGGCGGAACCACAATTGAGGCTGCCGCCATACTGGCAGAAAACCCTGAAAATGGAATCAAAGTAGATGTTAATGGAATCAGTTTACAGAAAAAGAAGAAAAAACTACCATTTTCCGCCTCTCTTAATGCTTCGAATGACAACATTGACGCCCTTCTAAAGTGGAATAACAATCTGGATAACAATAAATTCTCAGGTCAACTCAACTTATCTTCTCATTTTTCAAGAGAAAGTATTAAATCGCCTTTGAAAACCAGCATTAATTTGCATGAAACAACGACGACATTCAACGACACGACTTGGACAATCCATCCGGCAAATATTTATATCGACACCGGAAGAATAGTGATCGATGGATTAAAAATAGATCATGATGACCAGTTTGTCCAAATTAATGGAGCTGTTTCGAAAAGTCCTGAAGACAATCTTAAGATGGACTTGAATAAAATAAACCTGGAATATATTTTTACAACTTTGAATATCCCAGCACTGGAATTTGGAGGATTAGCTTCTGGATATGTCCATGCTCAGGATTTATTCAAAACACGAAAACTATCCACATCGTTGGATGTGAAAAAATTTTCCTTCAACAAAACTCAGTTTGGCGACCTTAAGCTCTCAGGAACATGGGATGAAGAGGCTCAGGGAATATTGATGAAGGGTGATCTTTATAAGAACGACTCAACTAAAGTTGACATCGATGGAATCATTTATCCTGTGAAAGAAAAAATTTCCATCTATTTTGATGCCCAGAATGCAGATGCTTCCTTTTTACAAAAGTACATGAACAAAGTCGCAAAAAATATTTCAGGGAAGCTTACCGGAAAACTACGCTTATTCGGAGACCTGAATGATCCGACTGTAGAAGGAGATGTTTTTGTCAAAGACGGCGGATTTGGTATCGACTTCCTGAATACCTACTACTCTTTTTCTGACACTGTACGGTGTCGTCCGGATGAAATTATCGTTAAAGATATCAATTTCATTGATAAAAATGGATGGGGAGCACTGGCCAACGGATCTGTGAAACATAAGCTTTTCTCTGATTTCCATTATTCTGCCGAACTGAAATTCGATAATTTTCTGGTATTCAATGCAGAAAAAGCTCAAAATCCAAACATTTTTGGAACAATCTACGCTTCCGGAGTTGCTAATATCAAAGGAACTGAAGACATTGTAGATATCAATGTCCGAATGAGAAACGATAAAAACACCAAACTCTCTCTTAATTTCATGGAAGCTAACGAGGCCTCCAATTATAATTTTATTCAGTTTGTTAACCGAAAACCAGACACAACCAATCTTCTGGTTGAAAAATATTTTGAAATGGTTTCCGACAAACCAATATTCATGAAATCAATTTCAGGCACGGATATCCGATTCAACATGACTCTCGATGCTACTCCTGATGCTCTTGTGGAAATTATTATGGATCCAACTACGGATGATAAAATCACCACAAGGGGACGTGCAAACAATCTACAAGTAGAGTACGGAACACGCACTCCATTGAAAATGAAAGGAAAATACACCATTGAACAGGGAGAATATAATTTTAGTTTCCAACAAATGCTTTTTCGTGACTTCAAAATCAGAGAAGGTAGTTCGGTTTCTTTCCCGGGCGACCCTTATTCTGCGGTATTTGATGTCAATGCGGTATTTTCAGTGTCTGCAAACCTGGGAGACCTCAATTCCAACCTGGTTGAATATGCGGGGCGAAGCAGTGTTATGACAGACTGTATATTGAATATTACAGGGCCAATGATACATCCCAATATTAAATTTGACCTGGCAATCCCCGAATCAGAATACATCGAACGACAAATTAAGAATTATATTAACACCGAGGATATGATGAACAGACAAATCGTTTATCTGTTGGTCTTGAATCGTTTTGCCCCACCTGCTGAATACGAGAACGCCAATAACTCCCGGTCAAACGACCTTTCGGCATTGGCATCATCTACATTATCTTCATCACTTTCCAGTATTATCAATTCCCTTACAGATATCCTTAAAGTGGACACCCGAATCCGGACAGAAGATTCAAACAAGATGAATGGTACGGAAGTCGAACTGATTCTTTCCAGTCAGCTCCTGGACAACAGACTTATCCTTAATGGAAACTTAGGGTATCGGGATTATTCTTATATGAGCGAAAAGGGACTCTCTCCTTTCGTTGGTGATTTTGATTTGGAGTATAAACTAACTCCGAATGGAGGTATCCGCCTAAAAGCCTACAACCACTATAACTATCGCTATTACTATCTGGATTCCCGTTCCAAAATGACTCAGGGACTTGGAATTGTCTTCAGGAAAGACTTTGAGCGTATTGATGAACTATTTGGCAAAAAACGTCTCGACTACCCAACTCTTATGGATACGATACA
>JAVBUX010000277.1:0-9177 GCA_031554915.1 Bacteroidales bacterium
ACGTTATCTAATTCGTAAAATAGGGGCAGTCTCACCAGGCAATTTGTAAATTTATCTGCATGGATTAACGGTTTTCCATTGTATTTTTCTTTGTAATAAGGACTTTCATGTAAAGATAAATAATGAAAGACAGAAAGTATCTCTTTTCCTTTCAGATAACTGATAAATTTAGTTCTCCATTCCAACGATGGGCAAACGAGATAAAACATGTGAGCGCAATTTGTTGCATACTCAGGTATATATGGTAGTTCTACATGATTATTATTGGCCCAGTCTTTTAATTCATTATAATAAGTAACCCATATCTCTTTTCTTTTCTTTTGTATGTTTTCCAGATTTTCTATTTGAGCCCACAGGAAAGCAGCTATAATTTCAGAGGGAAGGAAAGAACTTCCAGTATCAACCCATCCGTATTTATTGACTTCTCCTCTGAAAAACTCAGCCCTGTTAGTCCCTTTTTCCCAAATGATCTCCGAGCGATGAATAAATCGGTCATCATTTATGGCTAACATTCCACCTTCTCCGGAAATAATGTTTTTAGTTTCATGAAATGAAAAGGCCGCCAGGTGTCCGATAGATCCGAGAGGCTTACCATTATAAAAAGAATCGATTGATTGAGCAGCGTCTTCTATAACCAAAAGATTATATTTATCAGCCAATTCCATTATTTTATCCATATCACAGGCTATCCCGGCATAATGAACAGGGACTATTGCTTTTGTTTTGTCTGTAATTAGACTTTCAATTGCCTCTGCATCTATGTTGGGATTATTGGTATAGCTATCGGAAAAAATGACACGAGCTCCTTGTCGGACAAAAGCCAGAGCTGAAGATACGAAAGTATATGAAGGAATTATTACTTCATCGCCTTCCTTAATGTCGGCAAGAATGGCGCACATCTCCAAAGCGTCGGTACACGAAGTGGTTAATAGACATTTTTTGAATCCGTAAGTTTTTTCAAAAAACTCCTGACATTTTTTTGTAAAAGCACCATTCCCAGATATTTTGCCGGAATTAACAGCCTGGTAGATATAATGAGCTTCTTTTCCTGTGAGATAGGGTTTGTTAAAAGGAATCATATAGATATATATTACAGTATATATTGTATAACGTTTATTTTGGCCAATAATGATAAATATTCGTCATTATTTTTACAGAGAAATAACATTTTTCGTAAAAAGCACAGGCACGTTTATTGTCTAATTGAGTTGCAACTTCAATGGTTTTGATCGACTGTCGTGCAGCATAAGTTTTTACGGCGTCTACTAGTTTAGATCCAATTCCTTTATTCTGAATCGATTGATCTACGGCAATTAATCCTATTTGGGCTACTTCGGATATCTTGTTTGTGGAAATGGAAACCATTCCGGCAATCTTTCCTTCAGTTTTATATACGAGTACAGTGTCGGCAATAGAACCGTTAATTGAATTCTCGATCCAGGCTGTATAAAGTTTTTCGAAGTCTCCTTTTTTGAAGTTTTTATCCTTTTTATACCGGGAATATGCACCGCTTTGCAAAGATAATGACAGTAGATCCGGATTTACTTTTTTTGATGAATAAACGGATATTTGTTTGTCTAAATCAGGATTTGCATTTTCAAAAACACTCTGATAGATAATTTTAGAGTCCATGAAAAGTATATTTTGATTTGACAAAATTTCATCTGAAAAGTAATAGTTTCCAGGTGTATTGATGTACACCAGATCGTATAGACTTTTATATGAGGTAATTTCAGCAATAATGTCCGTTTCTTTTTCGAAAAGATCGACAGAAACGGAAGCAATTCGTTTCCCGAAAAAATCAGAGTCCCATGGCAGATCTTTTATTATCATTGTAAAATAAGTTTATCATTTATTCCATATTCCGGTTGCTTTGCCGTTCAATATAAGTCTAACCTGAACGGCATAAAGCACAGATGCCGCAATATTCAATATAATCGAAGGAAAAATAACCCCTGGAATTCCATATTTTAAACCTAAAATCCATGAGAATGGGATGTTAATCAGAATGGAGGAATTGGAGAATAATAATTGCAATTTTATTTTACCCATTCCATTTAATATGTGAGAATATAAATTTGTGTAGATAAATGAAATAATAAATATGGCCACACAAAATGAAACATCCTGAGGTATGAATAATTTGTCTTTAATCCAGATGCTGTAAATGAGTGGAGATAGAGCCAGTAAAACAAAGACTCCCAGAACGAGGATTAGTACAAATTTGATCAATTTATTATATACATTTTTCATCCATGCGATATCATTTTTTGTATATGCATCAGTGAATGCACTCCAAAAAGGGGTGAAAATAATTGTAGAAGCCATTAATGCAACACTGAAGTACCTGTATGCTGTATTATAAATAGCTACATTGTCAGGGTTGGATACCTGAGTGATAATCAGGTTTGTGGTCTGATAAATTGCAACAGCAGCAATTTGAATGAGGAAGAATTTACTGCCTAAACTAAGGATGTCTTTTGTGGCACTTTTTTCATATAAATTTAAAGAAGGTTTGAAGTTCTTGTAATCATGATTAAAAAGCCATATAGAAGATGGTATAATGATCAGTATCGGTGCTAATCCCAAAGCAATCGATAACTGGAGCAGTGAACCTGATGTTGTTTTTGTCAGTATAAATATTAGAATCAGAGTGAGAACTTGGCCGAGCATATCCAGAAAAGCTGATTTTGCAGGTTTTTGGTCTGCAATAAGAATCGTATTCGTTGTTTTGAGGATAATTTGCATACAGAAAAAGGAGAAGGTGACAATTGCAACCAAAGATAGTTCTTTAGCCATCTGTTCCGGAGCATTTAAGATGCAGCTCCAATCAAGAAAAAAGTTTATGATAAAGAATAGTATCCAGACGATGGCGAATATGACTGTCAGGCAGATATATGTTGTACTGATATACGATTTTGCGCTGGAAAAATCGCCTGTAGCCTTCGCTTCAGTAAATCTGTTTCTAAGTCCGTTTCCGAAGCCAATGTCAAAAAAGCTAAACCATCCTATGATAGAACTTAAAGTAAGCCAGATGCCGTATTGAGTTGTATTTACATATCCGATTGTCAGAGGAACAAGTAAAAAAGAAACGGCAATACTCACTCCTTTAATGACAAAAGAGGCTAATATATTCTTGATAACATTCGCACTTCTTTCGTTCGAACGGTTTAACAAATTTGCAATATAGGAGGAGTTCTTAATTCTCATTTTGATAAAGGCTACAAATATAACTGAGTTCTTTTACAAAACGTTGCATCAGAGGAAATATTGTTAATCTATTTTAGATAAAAATCCTTCATTAAGGCCGCAAATTCACTACTGTACTGATGACGTGAAAGTTCGATGCAAAGAGTATTTTTATGTAACTCAGATGATTGCTCTTTGGTATATTCCAAAAGGACACGTTTGGGGGATTTTTCAGGAGTTGTTTTTACCCTGGTTTCTCGAATTTTAGTTAAACTTAAAATTCTCGCTATTTTGTCTGCAGTTTCCAACAAATCAAAAGGAAGGATCAGCGCGATTTTTCCTTGTGTCGCCAGTAGAGATGCACTTTTCTCAAGAAGTATTTCCAATGGTAATTCGTCGTTGTGTCTGGCCTGGGACCGTTCTTCGCCCGGTGATTTAAGTGAGTTGATAAAATATGGAGGGTTTGAAACAATAAGGTCGAATGTCTTTCCGGGGTTAAAATGTTGTAGGGAACTCTGGATAATCTCTATCCTGTTGTGGAAAGGAGAGTGTTTGACATTGAAAATAGCTTGTTCAAAAGCTCCTTTGTCAATGTCGATTCCATACACGGAAGCATTGCTGCGTTGGGCTAACATCAAGGATATCAGACCCGAACCGGTTCCTATATCCAGTATGGATTGTGCATTTTTGCAATTAGTCCATGCTCCAAGCAAAACTCCGTCTGTGCCTACTTTCATGGCACACAGGTCGTGATGTACTGTAAATCGTTTGAATTGGAAAAAAGAATTTGGCATGGAGTTTTATTTTAGGCACAAAACAAATAAAAAAAAATATAATTACCAAATGTACGAATTTCGTAAAATGAGCGTTAATATATCGTGTGAATGGGTTACCTTTGTGCCTCATTTTTAATATTCTTCACCGCAATTTATATTTGTTAGATATGAAAAACAGGATTGTGTTCTTATTATTTACTACGGTATTGTTTTTTTCTTGCCAGTCAGTTCCAAAAGATATTACTTATTTCCAGGATTTGGATAATAAAGATGTCAGTAAGTTTAATTATATAGAATATGAACCACGTATCAAAAATAGCGATGTTTTGATGATTACAGTGTCGTCTCCGATGCTTAACCAGGAGGAAGTTGCACAGTTCAATTTACCAACAACTTCTTATTTGGCTCCGGGAGAAAAAGTGGCAATGCAGAGTACTACTCAACAGACATATACTGTAGATAAAAACGGAGAGATAAATTTTCCGGTTGTTGGGAAATTGAAATTAGGGGGACTCAAATTGTCGGATGCAATTGATACAGTCACTTACAGGGTGGCTCAATATTTGGATGATCCTATCGTCAATATGAATATATTGTCTTTCAAAGTCTCTGTTATGGGGGAAGTTCGTAATCCAAAGACAGTTGTGGTAACTAATAGCCGTATATCGGTACTGGATGCAATTGGAGAGGCCGGAGATCTTACTATTTTCGGTAACAGGAAAAATGTAAAATTGATACGGGACAACAATGGTGTTACGGAAGTTGCTTATCTGGATTTGACCTCTAAAGAATTATTCTCATCACCATATTTTTATTTGCAACAAAATGATATTATTGTTGTGGATCCTAATGATACTCGTAAAAGGGATAGCAAATACGGACAATCTGAATATTATAAATTGTCGGTGATCGGTTCAATTGTAGGAGCAGTATCTGTTGTTGCCTCAACTATAGTGGCGATTATTTCAATTAATAAAAGATGATCTTATTTTTATGAATACAACTAAAGAAAAAAGTGAGTTTGAACTGATTGTCGATTTATTAAAAAACTGGCTCAGACATTGGTATTATTTTGTTATTGGAATTATTTTTTGTGGTATAATCGGAGGGATCTACTATAAGCTTAAAACACCGGAATATGCAATCCAGGCTATGGTGGCTTTGCGTTCGGAAGATAGTAGCGGAGGTATATCCGGATTCTCTCTGATGAAATCGCTCGGTTTTGGTAAAAGTTCTCCGGGAAACAATGTTGAAGATGAGGCTATCATTATGTCCTCTCATGGGCCTGTGAAGAAAGTGGTTCGTGAATTAGGACTCAATAAAGAATATGTATTGAAAGAATTCGGAGGTATCAGAAAAAGAAGTCTTTATAACACGACTCCGGTTTCAATTAATTATGCTGAAAATTTTACAGATTCTGTTGCTGCAATAGTAGAAGCTGATGTAAGTGTAAAAGGGGAAGCAGTAACAATCAAAATGAAAATTAACGATAAAAAAATCGGAAAATTCAAATTTGATAAACTGCCGGCAAAAATCACAACTAAATTTGGGGATATTACATTTGAAAAAACTCCTCACTTTGGCAATTATGAAAAATCGTTCAGCCTATATGTTCTTGTATTAGGAGATGATCTGGAGGCGGAAATATATTCATATAAACTGGGCATCACGGAAGAAAGAAAATCATCGGATATTATTCACATGAAGATTACGGATGATAACATCGCCCGAGGAAAAGATGTTTTAAATGCGGTTATACGTACTCATAATGAATTACATGCACAGGAAAAATCGATTGTCGGGGAACATACTCTGGAGTTTGTGAATAAACGTTTGGAGGAGGTCAGTACGGAATTGTCTGAAGTGGATGCTGAAATACAGTTATTTAAAGAGAAATATGGTCTTACTGATCCGGAAATAGATGCTAAAGCTTATCTTGATTTGGGAACAGAATTACTTCCTCTGATGGTTGATGCTCAGTCTCAACTGGAAGCTGTAAAGTTGACTGATAAATATTTGTCAGATCCAAGTCGTCAGTATTCTCCAATCCCTTATGTAGTGTTGCCTAGTCAGGGTGGAAACGAATTGATGAAAGCGATTACTTTGTATAATGATGAACTTTCCAAGCGAAATGAAATGTTGCAATCACAAAAGAAATCTACGCCGGTGAGTAAAAGCTTTGATAATCAATTGAAAGCGTTAAGAGAGAATCTGGTTTTTGCTTTGGAAAATACTCGCAAAAGTGTAGAGATCTCGGTTAATAATTTAAATAAAAAAGATATTGAGTTGAAAGATAAGATGAAAGATTATCCGGTTATGGAGAAAACTTTCCTGAAATTGAAGCGTACTCAGGAATTAAAGCAGGCTCTTTATCTTTTCTTACAACAGAAAAGAGAAGAATCGATAACCTCTTCTGTGGCGTTAAATCCTAAATTGAGGGTTATAGATGAGCCATATCCTGTGGCTAAACCGGTATCTCCGAACCTCTTTAAAATATTATTGATTGTAGCTTTCTTTGGAGGAGTAGTCCTTCCGTTATCCGCAATAGCTCTGGAACCTCAGATTATTGCTTCGAGAAAAAGAAGAAAGCAGAAAAAAGAAGATAATAATTTAGTCCTTTAAGTTCGAAAAATGGCTATTATTTTCATATTCCTGGTTTTCCTGGCCTGGATTTTATATCTGCGCCGGGAAAAGGTATATGCAATGGTTATCTTTTTTTTCTTTCTCACCTCCGGATTTCAATTGGTCCCGGAAGAAGCAATGGTGCTGATGACCGGTTTTTCAAAAGGTACAGATTATGCTCTGGTTCTAATAGTAGGTTGCATATGCTTTAATTTTATTTTTTCAAAAGGGCGCTATTTTAAAATGGATGGATTCACATTCTGGATGTGTCTGTTTTTTGTATTTTTATTGATCTGTATTTTTTATAGTGTCACCAGTGTGGGATGCTCCATCAAGGAAACGATACAGGCATCTCGTCAGTTCTTCTTGATTGTAGCTTATTTTGTATTTAAAAATATGACCAGGGAGGAATTAAACCGTTTCCTGAAAATAATTTGTTATATAACAGTATTTGATGCATGTTTGTATATTCTGCAAGCAGTACTGGCTACCGATATCCTGGTTGGAGCGTATTCGGTTAAGATGACTATTGGGGATTGGGCTATATGGAGATATTATAATCAACCATATGCATTGTACTTTTGTGCATTTCTCATTGTTTATACTGATTTGTTGAGGGGTGGGGCACGACTATTTTCATTGTTTATATTTTTCATTGCTATTGTTTTAGGTTTTAACCGTAGTGGGATCGGATGTTTTTTCGCATCCTTGATTTTGGGGTATGTATTACATTTGCCGAAAGTCAAACAGGTACGTTTTACTATACTTGCCATTGCAATTTGTATTCCGGCGATCGCAGTCTGGGGACATAATTTTATGAAGACCAAAACATATAAAGACATACAAGCCTTGATGGATGGTCGTTATACAGATGCCGATATCGATATATATATGATGCAAAACTCTACATTTGCTTATCGAATGGGACATTTGGGTGAGCGTATATTATATATGGATGAAAATCCGGAAACTAAAATTTTTGGAGTCGGGTTGATGCCGGAAGAATCTCCTTTGGTTTCCAAATTTGGATTTATACTTGGGCTGAATACCGAACGGGGAGATATTGCTCAGTTGGAATCTCCGGATATTTCGTATTCTTATCTGTTTTTGAGATTTGGATATGTAGGTTCTGCATTTTATCTTGCGGTCCTTATTTATCTTGCGACTTTCTTTTTCAAGAGGAAAAATAGCGGGTATGCTTTAGCATCTTTCCTGTTTGTTGTTTTTTCGATTGGAATATCATTTTTCTCATCTAATTTGTCCGTTCCATTTACATATTTACTCCTTATATTTACAATGAGTCTGGTCAAAAAAGATACGGAATATTCCTCGGATTCCAATAATTTTTCTACCTTTGCAACATGCAAAGAGAGTTCCTCCATTTAGCTTATTTATTGACAAAACATGAATGCGTAACGCTTCCATGCGTAGGAGCATTTGTGGTTCAGCCGGTAGTTCATTCTGATCTGAGAATCCCCGGTGCGTTTCCTGCGTTTGCATATTCCTTAAGTTTTAATTCGGAATTATCTTATAATGACGGACTTTTGGTCAGTTCCATTCAAAAAGAGCAGGATATCTCGTATAATGAGGCAAATTTGCGTGTCAACAGATTTGTGGAAGAACTCAATCAAAAACTTTATTCGCAACAGGAAATTTTTATTCCCGGAGTAGGGAAGTTGCAACTGTCGGAGGGAAAAATTGTTTTCTTTCCCGATGATTTCCTGAGTTGTAATGCAGCAAATTATGGTCTGACGGATTTTTTCATGCCTTCTTTGACAGATTTGATAAAGGCAGAACAACATTCAGAAGAAGTGCCACGTCCGGCTGAAGATGTCATTTGGGTGCCTTTCAGGAAGAGTGTGTTTAAGACGATAGGCTCTGCAGCAGCTGTTGCATTATTGTTTTTTGTATTTTCTACTCCATTAAGTAATTATCGCCATCAAACTCAAAGTGCTGCGATTGTTACTTTGAAAACGGAAGAGGCCAAGACGATGGAAGCTTTAGCTAAAGATTCATTGTCCGATAGTACATTTGTAGATGATGCTTTACTAAAAGATTCGATTCAAAATATCTCTGATAGTCCGGTTATTTCCGAACCTGACATTAATAAGGTAGCACAAGACCCAAAGTTAAATACCCGTGGCTATTATATAATAATAGGTAGTTTGCCTTCTTTGCAAATGGCTCAGGATCAATTGAAGCAAATCAAAACAGAGTTTTCTTATGCTGAAATTGTTGGTGACGGAGATCGTTTCCGGATCTATGTGGAGAAATTTTCGGATAAAAAAATGGCTGAATCTTATCTTGAAACCTTCCGAAATACTCGTCCTGCATATAAAAATGCCTGGTTGTACTCCCAAAAGAGTTGAAATTGTGTGAAACAATTTTAAAATATCGATTTTTTGTTCTACCTTTGCACCCGCTAATGCAAATTTCAAATTAAAAACAAAATTTTAAAAAATGGCAACTAGAATCAGATTGCAAAGACATGGTCGCAAAGGGTACGCGTTTTACCACATCGTGATCGCAGATAGCAGGGCTCCACGTGATGGAAAATTTATCGAAAGGATCGGTTCGTATAATCCGAATA
>JAVBUX010000195.1:0-4343 GCA_031554915.1 Bacteroidales bacterium
GAATTTGTGATTAACATAAACGTGTAATTCCTCACTATACTGATTAATATTTTTAAGGTCAAAGAAACCATATTGCAGAATAAACCGCAACTTGCTTATGATGGATAGTTTATTTTTAAGGTCAATGGTCGATAACAAATCTTTCAATTTCAAAGTTTTGCCGAAATTCCAATTGCGGTGGAATTTCTTATCGAGTATTGATTTTATATCTTGATTGAGTGGCTGCTCTGTTTTTATGTGACTATATTCTATTTCGGCATCAGACAATTCTGTCTTTAAGTTGGCTAGCTTATTCCGGTACTGAAAAGACATTGTTAATATGGAATCCAAATCCCGAACTTCATTCCTTGCTTTTGTCAATCTCTCTGTCGAAATCTTAAAATCCAGACTGGCTGTTTGTTCTTCAATATTGTCGAAGAATGAGGCTTTATTTTCATTATTTCCAAGCGATGCCACAACCATTCCATAACCATATTTCTCTAACTTTTCCCGTACATTGAATACCGCAGAATTATTGTTTGAAACAATTGCAACAGTTTTGTTCTGTATGATAAGATTGGCTATTATATTCAGGATTGTTTGAGTTTTACCTGTCCCCGGAGGGCCTTCCACTATACTTATGCTATTTCTAAGAGTAGTCTCAACTGCCAATTTCTGACTTTCGTTGCACCCGAAAGGATAGATTAGTGTTTGTTGGGAAGTATTAATGGCAGGATTGATTCCATCCAAATAGTTGGATAATGTTGATCTCGATTCCTCTAAATCCACACTGTCAAGGGCTTTGAGCAAGATTTCCGAACTAACTTGATTCGGATTTTTATTTTCTATTTCTTCTGCCGGAATATCAAACGATACTCCTCCTGATTCTTTCAGTATCTCTTTGAAGTAATCAATAATTGATTCTGCTTGATGTGTATCCTTTTTGATACTACAAATTTCAATATCTGAACTATTTTCAATCGAATAAGAGCAATTGTCTTCATTCCGATAAATCAAATAACGGCCATAATTATCAACCGTATTGTACACTTTATTTAGTTTGCCATTCTCATATATGCGCACATCTTCTCGTGTCGATACAAGCGGATAGTATTGTACTTTATCAGTTCCGTAATTATAGCTTCTCCCATTATTAAAAGTGATTCGATATCCGTTGTCAGTACGAACAACAGTTGAAACATCGCGTTTGTATTCAAATTTTAGGGATGTTTTATTTTTTAAAAATACTATGAATGGACGTTTCATCAATTTTTTTACTATCTAACTATTCTTGTATTCTTCCTGCTTCTTTTTCGGCAGTTTACTGATTACTTCCTCTGCCGAATGGCGGATCAATTCCTCAATCAATTTATCGGGAACATCACTTTCCAAAGTAACCCAATTCCACAAAAGGGTTTTAAAATCGTCTGGGTTTATCCCGTTGTATTTTTCTCGTAATTCAACCGACTTTTCCGGATTGCATTTAAGGTACGCTCTGAATTTGCCATCTTCGGGTTCCAACGGAATATAGATAAACACCTTTTCCATTACCCTACATACCAACACATTGCGATTCTGTAAAGAAATCGATTCGGCAGCCCCTTTTATCGACAGGCAATGTTTACGAAAATCTTCAATATTCATAAGTTTTCTTTATCTGTTGCAAAGGTACAATCTTGACCGGAATAATCAGGAAAATCATAGCCTGACATTTGCCAAAGAACTTCATT
This sequence comes from Bacteroidales bacterium, assembly GCA_031554915.1. GTDB lineage: Bacteria > Bacteroidota > Bacteroidia > Bacteroidales > Azobacteroidaceae > BNXB01. Next base: position 1,710 of record JAVBUX010000195.1, read on the forward strand.
TTCAAAAACATAATCCGACATAGCCTTGCTTCCATTTCCATGATTTGGCTCAATTGATTCGATGAAACGAGGTCATTTGCATTCATCGGGCAAAGGTAACAACTCCATTCCGAAGCTCTTCAGTATAAAAAAGGAAAAAGTCTGCTATCGCCTTTTTCGGTGGGCGGGGTATAGCCGCAGCAGGAGTATTGCTTAATGAATGCACCACCATAGGAGATGAAAGCAAACCGATCAACAACTCAGGCTGGTATTACTATGGAGGTTCTTACACAGATAAAAACCATACCCTTTCCATAGTGAGTTTAGCTGTAGGAGGTGGAATGATGATCGCTGCCATTCCTTTAAAAATCAATGGAAAAAAGAAAATAAAACAATCCGTAGATCAATACAATTCAGACCTGAAATCCGCATCTGGAGAACAGTTTCAAAGATCATCTCCCGCTTTCCAATTTGCCGTTATAAACAACGGCAAGGGGGTAGGTTTCCGACTGATGTTCTAAAACAAAAACACCCAATCTTACATTTATGGGTGTAAAATTGGGTGTAAATATTGTAAAATATTGATAATCAATATTATTTGCGGAGAGAGAGGCTCTTCGACCTTAGCAATACTATCTTCTGAAAACCAGATTATTATCTTGATTATTTTATTTTCTGGTAACAGCCGGACAACGCTTAATAAGTCATTGTATTTCACCGATTTGTCACTCAAAACTCGTATTACAAATGTAGTTATTTTTTTCGGTTAAACAAGCATTTTTTATTCTTCAATTAACTCATAATTGGTACTTCGTCCGCCTTCATCGGTCTTTTGCAAGACTCCTTTTGCAATAAGGTCTTGAATATCTCTTAACGCCGTATCGGATGAACTTTTGGTGATTTTCGCCCATTTGGAAGAAGTAAGTTTTCCTTCAAATCCGTCCCATATCATATTTATGATTTGGGTTTGCCTTTCGTTCATGCTTACCTGACGATGTTTTTCCCAGAATTTAGACTTCTGTAAAACCCGGCTTAGGGAAGTTTCAGCATCCAATAAAGCAGCTTCCAGACAATTTAAAAACCATACAAGCCAGTTTGTTATATCGGAACTACCTTTTTGTGTGCTTTCCAAAACTTCGTAATATTGTTTTCTCTCTTTCCTGATTTGGGCAGACATACTATAAAAACGCTGTGGTATTCCATCTGCACGGGTAAGGAACATATCCGCAATAGTTCTGGCTAAGCGTCCGTTTCCATCGTCGAACGGGTGGATAGTGACAAACCACAAATGTGCTACAGCCGCTTTCAATACGGGATCTATTTTGTCTCCATTATTTGCCCATGAAAGAAATTTTTTCATTTCTTCGGGAACATCTGCCGAATCCGGAGCTTGATAATGTACTTTTTCCTTGCCCATTGCCCCTGATACCACTTGCATTGCTCCACTTTCATCTTTACGCCAGTCACCAACCATTATTTTATACATCCCACTTTTTCCTGTAGGGAATAAAGCCGCATGCCAATTAAAAAGGCGTTCTTTAGTTAATAATCGATCGTAATTCTGTGTAGCATCTATCATTACCTGAACCACTCCATCTATATATCGGTCAGCTTCGGGTAATCCCGAATTATCCATTCCCAAATGGCGTGCAACAGATGAACGAACTTGATCGCTATCGAGTATCTCTCCCTCAATTTCCGAAGATTTGGTTACTTCCGTAGTAAGTATATCTAATTCGGAAGAATTTTTCAAATCGAAGCCCAATAAACTCATTTTACCGATAAGCTGTCCCTGCAATACCCTTACTTTTCCTAAAAGAAATAGGATTGCTTTATCGTCCCAGTGGAAATTCGTCCAACTATCCTGTTGCCATATATACACCTTTCTCATATTCTCCGCATAATTTGCGTTAAATATACGAATTATTCATCGCATAAGCAAATTATTACCTGCAATATTTGCGGAGAATACGAATATAATTTAGTTATCACAGAAATAAATAACCATGCAAATTTCAATTATTATTTGGAATTTGCATGCATAACTAAAAGTATCATCTCGGAATATATTTAGTTCAAATAAACGGCAGATTTGGATTTTAATCCGTGAATTTGGCGATATTTTTGGATTTTACACTCGGATAATTAAAGAAAGATTTGTAGTTTTTACTTTCTCCTGATGACCAACGATTACATTTATCCGTTTACCGATTCCGAATCCTGCTTCATCTAACCATTTACCACACAACCGGATATAGGGAACATGACAGGATTTGTTATAATTTCTTCGGGAATAATGTCCATAAACAGTTAATGTTCGTGTATGTTTTTTCTTTTTCATGGTAAAGTTTGTTCGTTTGTTATGACAAAGCAACAAACTATTAATCTTTAAGCCTATCAGTTACCTCGATAATATATCAGAAAAGGCATTAATATTATCAGTAGAAATTCCGATAAAATATAAATGAGTCAGAATCAAATATTAGTTAATTAATTTTCCTATTTTTGTGATAAAGTAAACTTTATAAATTTTACCAATGGAAGCAACCACTATAAAAGGAAACAATCACGGAGCAAACGTAAGACGCTGGAGAGAATGGAGAAATATCAATCAGGATGTTCTGGCGGAAAAAATAGGAGTTTCACAGGCTACTT
>JAVBUX010000127.1:0-4316 GCA_031554915.1 Bacteroidales bacterium
TGTAAACTCAGGATACTTTTTCGCCCTCCTTCCGCAGAAGCACACATGCTTATAATCTCGACATTCTGGAAATTCATTGAAATTAGTTGAAACAAGTTATCCCTGTTATGTTGTTCATCTTCAATGATAATCGCTTTAATACTCATAATTACAAATTATTAAACCGGAACAGATATAATTACCCTTGTTCCGGTCGGATCATTTTTTTCAATATGAACTCCTATATTTGTTTTCAATTCATTATTAATCAGCCTCAAACGTTCTTCTGTTGCTTTTAAGCCAAAACGTTTGGAATGATGATGAGCCGGAATAAATCCCGGTCCATCATCTAAAATATCAACAAAGAGGGTTTTATTCTCCTTGTTAAAACGAATTTGAATTCGACCTCCCTGATTAGGAACAATACCATGTATAAAGGCATTTTCAACAATCGGCTGAATAAGCATTCCTGGAACAGACTCATCATCCGGATAAATTCCTTCATTTACTGTTATTTCGTACTCAAATGGCACCCGTAATTGTTCCAATCTCAAATACAGGTCTATTTGTTCTATTTCTTCCGACAAAGGAATCAATTTTTTCTCAGAAGAAGTCAACACCATCCGAAGTAATTTGGAAAAATTGAGCAAATATTGATTTGCCTTTTCATTATCCCCTCGATTTATTAAATGTTGGATCGAACTCAAAGCATTGAAAATAAAATGCGGATTCATTTGCGAACGAATAGCCTTAAGTTCCAGTTCCGAAACAAGGCGTTTACTTTCTTCTTTCTTTTTAAAAGACCGAACTCTCATTTTGTATAATAGAAATACAAGTAAAATAAAGACAGCGACAGCTCCTCCGATTATCCCCCAAAGAGAAGCATCAAATCTGGATTTCTTCATTTTCTCCATATCTTCCAAAAGCAGCTTTGTAACCGATTCGATTTTGAAATCCCATTTAAGATCTCCATTTTCATAAGCATTATTCCAATAATTACGGATATTTTTCGCAACAATAGTACCATCATTTCTTATCAATAATAAATCTGTTGATGCAGACCTCAATATTGCACTGACTTCTCTACTTCCATTTCCATAATAAACAAGGCTATCGTTTGTCCTGAATTCATAGTCTCCCTTAATAGAAGGCTGCATTACCTGTATTTTACCAGGAAAACCGGATAAACTATCTTCAATAATTCTCACAGTCTGTTCAGTCGATATTCTAGGATTAATCGCTGAACCCATTACAATTAAAATATATCCGTCTGCCTTGCTCTTCAATGGTATCTGGTCAAGAAAATTCAAAGGGAGATTTTTTATATTTTTCCCGGGTTCGCTCTTCATAGCATCCTCATATTCATCCTTCATCTTGTGTAATAAGGTAATATCCTTGCAAGAAGATATAAAATCATCATATTCCCGTTGATAATAATAACTCGAATTATTTGCCATCGAACTTTTTAAATGTTCTGATAATTGATAGTATTTTGGATATCCCAGAAAAAAATTTTTATAGAAATAATATTTACCGGTCATATCGATTTGAAAACTACTACTGCCCATCAATACATCTTCCCCTGCTAATTGATAAAACTTATAATAACCGTACGAATTCAGGAATGAGTTATAAAACAATGGCTGATATTTATAATCTATAAGGGGAATTACAGAAGTAAATATGCTATCATACCAAGGAATAACAAGACCTGTGATCTGAAAAGAAGTTAGATATTGGTCAATATACCAATATTTGAATGACAATTGTGAAGAACACAACCAATAGGGAGTCATTTCCGATGCATATTTGTCCCAAAGAGACTGGTAAAACTTCCATCCCTTTTCCAAATCTTTTTCAAAATTATCTATTGACTGGTTATACTTGCGAGCGAACAGATCCAGATTCCGGTTCAATTCGAAATAATACTTGCAATTGCCAGATCCCTTACCCGTAAAAGTTAAATTTCCGCTTCCATCATCAGAAATAGAAAGAGAATCTCCTGGGGTAAGTAATAAATCGCCATTAACCATCTTACAAACAGCCGGAGATGATAAATACAATTCAAAGCATACCAATCCGTCTGAATTCTGTTTCAATTTATAACGTTTACCTTCAACCTCTAAACTCAACTGATTTTCAGTCAACTTTGTGGGAGTATAATAGCTCAGCTTTACATTTGGAGACAATGGGAAAGACGCACCAATCAATTTAATACAATAGGTAGAATTATCTTCCTCCAAGTATCCCTCTTTATCTTTTAACAATTGATGTGGGTCATATACTGCAAAATAATTCAGAACAATCGTATTCAAAAATATTTTGGCCGGCGGATTAGGTACTGTTTTTCCATGAAGCCCAGACCATCTTCTTATGCCATGAACCACCATATCTAAAGAAAAATACAACTCATTCTGCTTCAAATAATAAACGGTATCAGATAGTGATGAATTTTTAAGATCCAAACGGAAAACTACAGAATCATTCTCTCCGAAATAATAATCCTTTTTCGGATTAAAATCAGAGGCATAATTTGAATCGAAATAGTTTATAAAACTTTTTTCGCCGACAGCATCATGCAACCAGTGGTTAAACCCTTTCTTATCATTGCTTTTTCTTATTACTTCTCCAATAGTACTACGATAAAAACGTGTAGGTCTAACGGATATCCGTAAAGCTCCTCTTGCTTTTTCCAGAACAGAAACTCGGTACTCGATAACATCTGCATTACGCAACGGAGGTGTATCATCCTGGACCGGTAAAAATTGAGAATATTCCAGAGTAAACCAATCCCCCGTTTTCAGATCGGATAACGTCTTCGGAATCTTTGCCTGTAACAGTAATCCCGAAAATAAATACAAAACAATTAACAATCTTGTTTTCATAACCGTAAATTTAATGTGATTTTTAATACGGTACGAAAATAGTGTGGAAAAATGCAGAATCTTTATAGAATGAGTATTAGGAAAGAATGAATGATTATTCTGTAGATTAGTTCCTGTAATTTATGAACTACTTCAAATTCAATGAATTTCCAAATTCTCTCAACCTAATATTGGTAAATGCACGTTTCGTATGCAACGGAAAATCCCCCTGCATGATCCAACCATAATATCCCGGATCATTTTTAAGAACTTCCGCAACAAGTTGTCCTTTATATTTACCAAAATTGATTATTTCCTGTTTTTTATCATTATAAACCATCCGTCCGGCAAAATCGACATTATTACCAAAAGCCGAAAATTCAGAAAGGAAGTTAATATCATTTTCTAAATCTGGATATCGATCAAGTTGAGATTTCAGGATCTCGTACGTGGCTTTGGTATCGGCTTCGGCGCTATGAGCATCGAGTAACTCCTTGTCGCAATAAAACTTATATGCTGCAGATAGCGTACGTTGCTCTTTCTTGTGAAAAATAGTCTGAACATCGACGAACTTACGTTTCATCAAATCCAGATCCATATCTGCACGCAAAAGCTCCTCTGCTAAAAGGGGAATATCAAAACGATTTGAATTATATCCGGCCAAATCACAACCTTCTAGCTGTGCTGCCAAAGATTTTGCTATCGATTTGAATGTAGGACAGTCCTTTACATCTTCATCCGAGATTCCGTGGATAGCCGTCGCTTCCGCAGGAATAGGCCGCTCCGGATTAATCTTACGAGTTCTGGACTCTTCATCCCCATTAGGAAATATCTTCAAATAGGATATCTCCACTATACGATCGCTGATAATATTAATCCCCGTTGTTTCCAGGTCAAAGAAAACAAGGGGATTTTTTAAGTTTAATTGCATATCTTAATCATTAAGCATCATCGGCATCAGCAACATCAGCAGGTCTTCCCCTTCTTCATTTTCCGATGGTAAGATCAATCCTGCTCTTGTTGGATCAGCCAGCTCCAGAACAGCCTCCTGAGATGGTATATTATTCAGTATTTCAATAAGGTAAGTACCTTTGAATCCTATATTCATATTTTCTCCCTCATAGACACAAGGAACCGTTTCTTCCGCAGATGTTGAAAAATCAATATCCTGAGCCGAAACCAAAATACTATTTCCTGAAATACCTAATTTAACCAAACTACTGGCCGGATTTGAAAATACAGAAACGCGTTTTAAGGCATTGAATAACGCCAAACGGTCAACTGTTACTTTATACGGATTACCTTGAGGAATGACACCTCCATAGTTAGGATAACGTCCTTCGATCAAACGACATACCAGGATAAAATTCTCCATCGTAATATAGGCATTGCTATCATCAAAACCAATAGTGATATCCCCTGATTCTTTCGGAAGAATTGCTTTCAGTAAATTTGCCGGTTTTTTAGGCAAAA
>JAVBUX010000131.1:0-10799 GCA_031554915.1 Bacteroidales bacterium
ATGTGGTGCATGGAATAAAACGTCGTGCATCGTCGTTTAATACCGATCGGATCGATCATCTGTATCAGGATCCGCATGTGGAAAATCGTAATTTGGTTCTACACTATGGTGATTTAACTGATTCTATGAATCTGACGAGGATAATAGGGGAGATAAAACCGGATGAAATATACAATCTGGCAGCAATGAGCCATGTTAAAGTAAGTTTTGATACTCCAGAATATACGGCTAATGTCGATGGATTGGGTACTCTGAGGATTCTTGAGTCGGTTCGTCTGCTTGGTTTGAAGGATAAAACACGTATATATCAAGCTTCAACTTCAGAGCTTTATGGTTTGGTGCAGGAGGTGCCTCAAAAAGAAACTACACCATTCTATCCTCGTAGTCCTTATGCTGTGGCAAAAATGTATGCTTATTGGATTACGGTTAATTATCGCGAGGCTTATGGTATGCATGCAAGCAATGGTATTTTATTTAATCACGAATCTCCGTTGAGAGGAGAAACGTTTGTGACTCGCAAAGTTACTCGTGCCGTTTCCCGAATTGCATTAGGGATGCAACGTGATGTTTTTATGGGGAACCTTTCCAGTAAACGGGATTGGGGTCATGCCAAAGATTATATAAAAGCAATGTATCTTATTCTGCAACAAGATAAACCGGATGATTATGTTATTTCTACCGGAATAACAACCTCTATCCGGGATTTTATATCTATGGCGTTTGAAGAAATTGGGGTGACTGTAGCCTTCTCTGGAAAAGGGATTGACGAGATTGGTACGATTGTTGCTGTGGATGAGAAAGTATTCAACGATAAACTTGGAGATCATTATTATGAATCTTTCCAAAAACGGATTGGAGAAGTTGTTGTGAAAATAGATCCTCAATATTTCCGTCCGACAGAAGTTGATCTTCTGATAGGAGATTCGTCAAAAGCCAGGGAACGTTTAGGCTGGCAGCCACATTATACTTTGCCTTTGTTGATAAAGGATATGATGGATAGTGATATCAAGGGAATGAAAAAAGAAGCATACCTTAAAGAAGGTGGTTATGAGATCTTAAATTATTTTGAATAATAATTAAATGAACCTTTTTTTAGTTTTGTTGTTTATAACATAAGATTGGTATGCGTAAAGGATGTTTTTGTTAAAAATGTTAACTTTTTTTTGGTTGATATTATATATCTGTGTACCTTTGGAACGAAATTTGGAGTATTTTAATAGGTTTTTATATATTGATATTTAATTTAATTAACTTAATATTTTAGTTATGAAGACAAAATTCTTACTTATTGCTTTATTGTTGGGTTGTTCATATCTGGCTTCAGCTCAGGATGCTCAACAAACTTATCCAGACCAAGCCGGTTTCAAAACTAACTTTAAAAGAAACAATGCAGGCGACAACTGGTTTCTACATGTAGGTGCTGGAGCTCAGGTTTATTTCGCTGATTTTAATGACAAAGCTGACATGACAGACAGAGTTACTTTGGCTCCGACAATCTCTCTTGGAAAATGGTTCAGTCCATATTGGGGATTTCGTTTGAAAGGTCAGGGAGGTGCTTTACATGGATTCCTTAAAGATGCGACTTTTATGCAACACGACAAGTATTACAATGTTCATGTTGACGCTATGTGGAATCTGGCAAACTATTGGGGAAAATATACTCCAAATAAAGTTTTTAACTTTACTCCTTACTTAGGTCTTGGTTTTGCTCACCGTTATGAAACAGATCAAAAACTTCCAGCCGGAGTTACTGTGAATTCACCAAATGGTAGTTTTGCACGTTATTCTAATGCAATCTCTATCAATCCGGGTATTCAATTTGGATTCAGCTTGAGCAAAAGAGTAAATCTTGATTTCGATTTGGGTGGCGCTATCGTTCCTGATTATTTCAACAGAAACGTACAAAAAGCTGAAAATGAAATCATCGCTACAGCTTCTGCAGGTTTGACTTTCAAATTAGGTAAAACTGATTTCCAAGTTGTTGAACCAATGGATTATGCTTTGATCAACGATTTGAATAGCAAGATCAACGCTCTTCGTGCCGACAACGATAAATTGTCAAAACGTCCGGTTTCTTGTCCAGAGTGTCCAAAAGTAGCTCCTGCTACTGTAGTTAACGAAGTTAATTATGTTCCTAATGTTGTATTCTTCCGTTTGAACAGCTCTACAGTTGATGCAAATCAACAAGTAAGTGTTTATAACACAGCTCAGTTCATGAAGAACACCGGTGAAAAAATTAAAGTTGTTGGTTATGCAGATAAGAAAACAGGAACAGGTGGTTATAACTTGAAGTTGTCAGAAAAACGTGCTAAAGCCGTTGCTAAAGAATTGACTTCAAAATATAACATTCCTACAGAAAATATCATCGTAGAATGGAAAGGTTCTGACGAACAACCATATCCGGAAAATAACTGGAACCGCGTTGTTATCATGAGCGCTCAATAAAAAAGTATTTCTAAGATTATAAAATCTTGAAAACAATTGAAAAGCACCCGAAGATTCGGGTGCTTTTTTTTGTTTGATGTCTAAAAAAAAGCTAATTTTGTAAACAGATACAAAATTGAATGAAGCACGCAAGAGGTTACGGATATTTGATTAAGTGGCTGGTCGTCCTGGGAGACATCTTTGTCCTAAATATGATATTTCTTCTGGTTTATTTTTGGACAAAATCTTATGGGCTTCCGGATTTTGCCGATAAGTTGAAGATTGTCATTCTTTTGCTGAATTTTTGCTACCTTTTCACGCTCTATTTTGTCCCTGTTAAGATAGATCTCCCGGTCCTTTATACAGATAGGGTCGTTCAACGATCCTTGTCTTTGATCGCTCTTCATGCAATCTTGTTTATTACCTGTCTGGCATTCCTGGATATTCGTTCTGGTAGTTTTCCTACGAAATTTCTGGTTGTTTATTACATTATATTGTTTGTCCTGTTCTCATTGTGGCGAATTTTAGCCAGGGAAGCATTGAAACGATATCGCCGGTTTGGACGAAATTTCAAGCGTGTTGTTATTATTGGTGCTGGAAAAAATGGCATGGATCTGTATGCAGAGCTCAAAAAGGAAATGGCTTACGGGTATCAGGTGTTAGGCTTTTTTGACGATAATATGATGTTGAAGAATTCATTACCTAATTATTTGGGAATGAGCCATGAAGTGGAAGAATATGTTCTGGAAAACTCGGTTGATGAAATTTATTGTACCCTGCCGAACTCTCAAGATGAAAAAATTGTGAGATTACTCAATTTCTCTGAAAAGAATATGGTTCGATTTTATATTGTTCCAGAGTTTTATCGTTATTTGAAGAAAAAAATGACTTTGGAAAATATTGAGTCTCTACCAGTGATGATGGTGCGTTCGGAACCATTGCAATATGTTCATAACCGGATGATTAAAAGGGCTTTTGATGTCATTTTTTCTTTAATTTTTTTGTTAACGGTTTTCCCTGTCTGTTATGTAATTTTAGGTCTGTTGATTAAGTTGTCTTCTCCTGGACCTATATTTTTTAAGCAGTTGCGAACAGGTATTTATGGTAAAGATTTTTATTGCTATAAATTCAGATCAATGAAGTTAAATGATGATGCCCATGAAAAACAGGCGGAAAAAGATGATCCTCGTACAACTAAAATAGGAGAATTCCTGAGGAAAACCAACTTGGATGAAATTCCTCAATTTTATAATACTCTAAAAGGGGATATGAGCATTGTCGGTCCCCGTCCTCACATGTTGAAACATACAGAGCTATATTCCATGCTGATAGATAAATACATGGTTCGCCATTTGATAAAACCAGGCATCACCGGCTGGGCGCAGGTAAATGGTTATCGTGGGGAAACAAAAATGGTGGAGCAAATGGAGCAGCGTGTAAGAATGGATGTTTGGTACCTGGAAAACTGGACTTTTCTACTGGATTTGAAAATAGTTATTGTAACTATCCTTAATATGTTCCGTGGGGAGAAGAATGCTTTCTGAAAAAGTATTACCTTTGTAGCCTCAAATGGGAAGAATTATTGCAATAGATTATGGCCGAAAGCGGACAGGTTTAGCTGTTTCCGACAGAATGAGGCTGATTGCAGGAGCATTGACTACGCTTCCTGGAGACAAAATAATCGATTTTTTACGGGATTATACATCCAAAGAGCCGGTTGATTTGTTTATATTGGGAGAACCCAAACAAATGAATAATCAGCCTTCGGAAAATATGCAATGGGTCGCAATTTTTAAGAACCAGTTGCAAAAAGCATTTCCTGAAATTGAGATTAAGATGGTGGATGAAAGATTTACCTCTGTCTTGGCTCATCGTGCAATGCTTGACGGGGGCTTGAAGAAAAAAGATCGCCGAAATAAAGAAATAGTCGATCAATTGAGTGCAACAATTATTTTACAAACGTATTTAGAAACAAACAGAATATGATTTTACCGGTTTATATTTGCGGACAGCAGGTATTAAGAAAAGTTTGCCAGGATCTTCCTGCCGATTATAAAGATTTAGGACAGTTGATTGAAAACATGTTCGAAACGATGTATAATGCCGATGGGGTGGGGTTGGCTGGTCCGCAAGTAGGTTTGGACTACCGCATTTTTGTGGTTGATCTAAATGTTTTTGCAGATGAAAAGCCTGAATTCAAAGGATTTAAGAAAGTGTTTATTAACGCCCGGATTATAGAAAGAGAGGGAGAGGATGTCGTTGCGGAAGAAGGATGTCTTTCAATACCTGGGATTCATGAGAATGTGACACGAAAAGACAGGATCCGGATTCAATATTTGGATGAAAATCTAAAGCCTCAGGATGAATATTTCGAAGGATACAAAGCCCGGGTGATTCAGCATGAGTATGACCACATAGAGGGTATATTATTTGTCGATCATATTTCCGGTATCAGGAAACAGTTGATTAAAGGAAAGTTGAATAATATGTTAAAGGGGAAGGTCCATTGCTCCTATAAAGTGAAACCAGTTAATTTGAAATAACAATCCGAAAATGAAAATTGTGATTGGAAATCATAAAAAAATAAAAGAAGACGCTTAATACGCGTCTTTTCTTGTTTTATTGATTATATTTGTCGTCGTTTCGTAAGTTTTTTAAAATGAGAAAATTTTTCATATTCATCCTAACTTTAATTCTAACCACTTTTACAACATCCGTTTATTCGCAAATCAATGTGGATCGGGTTTTGGCAAATGGAAGAAATGCGTTGTATTTTGAAGATTATATCCTTTCTATTCAATATTTTAATCAGGTCATAAGAGTAAAACCCTACTTGCCGGAGCCCTATCTTTTTCGCGCAATGGCTAAATATAATCTGGACGATTATCAGGGTACCGAAGCTGATGCAAGCCTTGCTCTTGAACGAAACCCATTTCTGTTTTATGCTTATCAATGTCGAGGTGCTGCTCGTCAAAGTCTGGGAAATTATGCGGGTGCCATTTCTGATTATCAAGAGGCATTGAAAATACGACAAGAAGACAAGCAATCAATGATGAATCTTGGAATTGCGTATCTTCAGTCTAAAAATTATGATGAGTCGGAGAAAACATTTGATTTGTTGTTGAAGTACCAGCCTAAGTATTCTCATGCATACATGCTTAGAGGAGCTATGTATGCAGAAAAAGGGGATACGGTAAAGGCATTGGCTGATTTTGAAAAAGCAATCGATATAGACAAATATTATGCTCCTTCGTACGGGCAAAGAGGGCTGTTGTATCTGCAACAAAATAATTATCAAAAAGCTTCGGAGGATTTCAGCCAAGCAATCAAATTGGATGATCAAAATATAGGATCCTTTATAAATCGTGGATTGGCGCGTTATTATCTCAATGATTTGAGAGGTGCGATGTCTGATTATGACCAGGTAATATTGAGAGATTCAAAAAATTTGGTTGCCAGGTTCAATCGGGGCTTATTAAGAGCCCAGGTTGGGGATGACAACAGGGCTATAGAAGATTTTGATGAAGTGATCAGGCAGGAGCCGGATAATTATATGGCTATTTATAACCGGGTTATTTTGAAAGAGCAGACTGGAGATCATCGTGGTGCAATATCTGATTTGAATGTGGTATTAACTGAATATCCAAATTTTGTTCCAGGATTTTATTATCGTTCTGAAATCAAAAGGAAAATGAATGATACTAAAGGAGCTGATAAGGATTATTGGTATGCTTATGATATGGAGCAAAATTTGCGTAAGGAACGTGGAAAGGGAAAGACAATAACAGGAAAAGGGGTTGTTGATCCGGGAGCGGATGTTGCTGATAATCAAAAAAATGATGATAAAACTCGCGAAAAATCAGATAAGAACATTGAAAAGTTTAACAAGTTGGTGGTCTATGATAAAGAGGAGCAGGAACGTTCTAAGTATGATAGTGAGTTGAGAGGTCGAGTTCAGGATAAGCAGGTAAAAGTTGATTTGCTCCCTCAATTTGCAATAACCTATTATGAAAGAGATGAAGCTTTAAGAAATTATTCTCATTCGGATAAAATGATGGAGGACTATAATAATCGGAAGTTACTCAAACATAAGCTGAGAATTACGAATAATGAAGCTGCATTGACTGATGAGCAGGCCGATTTTCATTTCCAATCCATTAATGACTATTCTTTACAGGTAGGAAAAAATGGGAACGATATCAATGCCCTTTTTGGCAGAGCCCTTGATTTTATGGTTTTGCAGGATTTAGAAGAAGCCGAAGCTGATTTTACCCGAGTGATAGAATTGAATTCCCAATTTGTAATGGCTTATTTTAATCGGGCTGTTGTGAGATATAAAAAGATGGAGTTGAATACTTATAATTCCGGAACTTCTGAATCTGTGCCAAGTCTCTCATTGAATCTTCCAACTGGGAAAAAAACAGTGCCTGGAGCTCAATATGGAACAACAAAAATAGAGGAAACCAGTGCTGATACTAAAAAGGTATATGAACAAGATCTGATTATCCGTGATTATGATTCGGTATTGAAAATTAATCCGGAATTTGTATATGCATATTTCAATCGCGGTAATATGCGTTGTACGCAGAAAGATTTCAGGGCTGCCATCCTGGATTACAATGAGGTAATTAAGAAAGAGCCTGATTTTGCAGAGGCTTATTTTAACCGTGGACTTTCACGTCTTTATCTGGGAGATACTCAACGTGGAATTGAGGATTTGAGTAAAGCCGGAGAATTGGGCATTGTTGATGCATACAATATTATCAAACGTATGTCGAGTGAATAATTTTTAGTATAAATAAATATTTTGATGATGAAAAAACTGATTTATCTTATGAGCGCAGCTGTTTTTTTATTACCTGGCTGTAAACCGAAAACCGAGCAAAAACCGGTTGAAAAAGAAGCAAATGTGAAACTGATCACTCTTGATCCAGGGCATTTCCATGCTGCTTTAGTGCAAAAAATGGCTTATCCTCAAGTTTCTAACGATGTCTATGTATATGCACCCGGTGGTGATGAGTTGAATGAGCATTTGAAAAAAATTGAGGGATACAACTCTCGTCCGGAGAATCCTACTCATTGGAATGAAGTTGTTTATACCGGACCTGATTTTCTGGATAAAATGATTTCGGAAAAGAAAGGCAATGTTATGGTAACTGCAGGAAATAACAAGCTAAAAACGGAATATATCCTTAAAACATTGCAAGCTGGAATTAATGTTTTGGCTGACAAACCAATGGTTATCGTTCCTGAAAATTTTGAGATGTTGAAACAATGTTTTGATGTTGCAAAAGAAAAAAATATTTTGTTGTATGATATCATGACTGAAAGATATGAGATAACAACGATGCTTCAACGGGCGTTATCTCAACAGCCAGCTATTTTCGGAGAACTGGAAAAAGGAACACCTGATAATCCTGCCGTAACAAAAGAAAGTGTACACCACTTTTTCAAAATGGTTTCAGGAAGTCCAGTGAAACGTCCAGCATGGTTCTTTGATGTTGATCAGCAAGGAGAAGGTATTGTTGACGTGAATACTCATTTGGTTGACTTGGTTCAATGGGAATGTTTCCCAGAACAAGTTATCAACTATCAGACAGATATTGAACTGTTGAAAGCTAAACGTTGGACAACACCAGTGGATCTGGCTCAATTCAAACAAGCTACAGGTCTTGAAAATTATCCGGATTATCTGAAGAAAGATATCACCAAAGATGTATTGCAGGTTTATTCAAATGGAGAAATTGTATATCGTTTGAAAGGTGTTTGTGCAAAAGTATCTGTGATCTGGAATTATCAAGCTCCTGAAGGTGGAGGAGATACTCATTTTTCTGTTATGCGTGGATCAAAAGCGAATCTTGTAATTCGTCAAGGTGCAGAACAAAAATATAAACCGGAGCTTTATATCGAGCTTACAGCAAAGCCTAAAGCTGATTATGTAGCTGAAATGGAAAAAACATTTGCTGATGTAGAAAAGAAATATCCAGGTATCACTCTGGAAAAGATTTCTGATACAGCATGGAAAGTGAATATTCCTGACAGTTATCGTAATGGTCATGAATCTCATTTCGGTCAGGTAACTGAAAAATATCTGCAATTCCTTAAAGATAAGAAAATGCCAGATTGGGAAGTGCCAAATATGATTGCAAAGTATTATACTACAACAGAAGCACTTAAGTTGGCAAAGAAGAAATAAACCTCTTAATCAAGGTAAAGAAACGAAGCCTCAAAGTCGCAAATTTATAAACTTTGCGACTTTGAGGCTTCGTTTCTTTGCATTGCTAGGATTTATCTTGTCAAGTAAGACGTATCTGACTTAATTCTTCAGTGAATTTATGAAGGGCTTTGTCCAGTTTTTGTATTGTTTTTTCTGAAGGTTTCCTAAGTCCTGAGGCGTAGTGAAATAACTGTTTCTGATTTATTCCGGTAATTCTTTCCAATGCTGATTTGGTAAATACTCCCGAATAATAGGCCAAAAAAGAAGGAATGTCGAAATGGTATTCGATTTCATAGTCTTTTTTTAATAGTTCCGGTAATTCAGGAGTTGTGTTGATAAATAGACATAATCCTTTGATAACATCTTTTTTTACAGCATCAACACTATTTCCGGCACCATATATGCCATGACAATTGTCTGCGTAGGCTGAGTAAAAATCAGAACTTTTTTCGATAATAATAATTAACTTTTCTTTTTCCATAACTCTGATTATTTAGTCTATTCTAATTCCATTTCTTTTGTTAAACGTTTCTCTATTCCTTTTCCCATCTCTTTAGATCCATGATAAGGGATTGGTGGTGATGATTTTCCATCTTTTTCGTAAAAATAATGACTTCCTGTTGCAGAAATAAATTTCCACCCATTTTTAATTATTTTACGATGAAATTCTGAGTATTTCATATTTTGGGTTTTGGTTCAATGATTCCACAAAGATAACTATTTCGTTATCATTTTGATTTCTTTTTATTGTTAAATATATTTAAAATACTGATGTGTATTTGACTGCAAAAAATACCAAGCCTTCGTTGGGTACAAAATAAAAAAAGAATATTACCTTTGTAACTTGATTTTTTTTAAATGATTTGATTATGATTAAGATAACATTCCCCGATGGTTCGGTTCGGGAATATTCAAAAGGAACAACTTCAATGCAGATTGCAGAGAGCATTAGTTCGAGGTTAGCTCAGGATGTCATTGCCGCAGGCGTTAATGGAGATACCTGGGATTTAGCTCGTCCTATCAATGAGGATGCATCTGTAAAACTTTATAAATGGGATGACGAGGAAGGTAAGCATGCATTCTGGCATTCTTCGGCTCACTTGATGGCAGAGGCGTTACAAGAACTGTATCCGGGAATTAAATTCGGGATAGGACCTGCTATTGAGAACGGATTTTATTATGATGTAGATCCGGGAGAGGGTGTTTCTATCAAGGACAGCGATTTTCCAAAGATTGAAGCTAAAATGACGGAACTGGTTGCCAGAAAAGAAGCAATTATTCGTCAGGATATTACGAAAGCCGAAGCAATGAAGATGTTCGGCGATCGTGGAGAAAGTTATAAGACTGAGTTGATCGGCGAATTGGAAGACGGTACGATCACTACTTATTCGCAAGGTAGTTTTACAGATTTGTGTCGTGGCCCTCACTTGCCGGATACATCATATATCAAAGCATTAAAATTGATGTCTGTTGCCGGAGCTTACTGGCGCGGAGATGAAAAACGTCGTCAGTTAACTCGTATTTACGGTATTACTTTCCCAAAAAAGAAGATGCTGGATGAATACCTGGAATTACTGGAAGAAGCGAAAAAACGCGATCACCGTAAAATCGGTAAAGAATTGGAATTGTTTACATTTTCTCAGAATGTAGGGCAGGGTTTGCCTTTGTGGTTGCCGAAAGGAACTCAGTTACGTTTGAAACTGGAAGACTTTCTGAAACGTATTCAACGTAAATATGGTTACCAACAGGTAATGACTCCGCATATTGGAAATAAATTACTGTATGTAACTTCCGGTCACTATGCAAAATATGGAAAAGACTCATTTCAACCGATTCATACTCCGGAAGAAGGAGAAGAGTTTTTGTTGAAACCGATGAACTGTCCTCACCACTGCGAAATCTATAAAGCATTTCCTCGTTCATATAAAGCTCTTCCTCTTCGTTTGGCAGAATTCGGAACGGTTTACCGTTATGAGCAAAGTGGAGAATTGCATGGTTTGACTCGTGTAAGAGGGTTTACTCAGGATGATGCACACATTTTCTGTACACCGGACCAGGTAAAAGAAGAATTTGTGAAAGTAATGGATATTATTCATATTATATTCAAAGCTTTGGATTTCAATAACTGGGAAGCTCAGATTTCCTTGCGCGATCCGGA
>JAVBUX010000240.1:0-6435 GCA_031554915.1 Bacteroidales bacterium
AATGGAGCTTTCGGTCATAAAATATACAACGGAACATCATTGACTTATATGAATATGAACCAATTTCCTACATACAATGTTATGGTTGGCGCTCCTGAAAAGAATATCAAGGACCAGACTGTTACGGATTACTGGCTGGAAAAAGGGGATTACCTGCAAATCGATTATCTGAGTATAGGTTATACTTTTGACGGATCTAAAGCCGGATGGTTGAAAAATTTGAGGTTAAGCGCTTCGGTGAATAATTTATACACATTCACTAACTATTCAGGACTCTCTCCTTTAATTAACAGTTCTGTAGTCGGAGGAGACTTAGGCGTGGACGACAAGCGTTTTTATCCGCTTTCCAGAATTTATTCACTTGGTTTGAGTATTAACTTTTAATTAGAAATTGGTTATGAAACGAAATATAATCTATTGTCTGTCAATTGTCTTGTTTTCATTCGCTTTTGCCGGATGTTCCGGTTTCCTGGATGAAAACCCGAAAGACCAAATGTCGGAGGAAACAGCCTATCAAAGTTCTACTTTGGTATATTTGAATACAGTTGCCAATTTATATACTCAAATTGGTGGAACCGGAGCCGGAAATGGCTTGGCAGGAACTGACCGTGGTCTTTATGATTTGAATACTTTTAGCTCGGATGAAGCCATTTTACCGACCAGAGGTGGTGACTGGTACGATGGTGGGCTTTGGCAAAACCTGTTTACCCATAATTGGGGTACAAAAAACGATTTTATAAAAGGTTCCTGGGATTATTTGTATAAAGTGATCGGAATGACGAATCAATCTTTGGATAAGTTGCAGGAAATGGTTGATAATCAGCCTGATGTAGAACATTTCAAGATTTATCAGGCAGAAGTAAGGGCAATACGGGCTATGTACTTTTACTATTTACTGGATTTGTATGCCAGGGTACCGTTGGTAACTTCTTCTTCAGTAGCAATTTCGGAAGTAAGTCAATCGACTCGTTCTCACGTGTTTGAATTTGTGAGGAAGGAATTAACGGAGGCTGCTCCTTTATTAAGTACTGCTCACAGTAACCTTGCCGGAGAATACTACGGTCGTATAACACAGTCTGTTGCTTATTTTATATTGGCAAGGTTGGCTCTGAATGCTGAAGTTTATGCTGATGATGATTGGACAGATACCAATCGTCCGGATGGAAAGAATATCAAATTTACGGTTGATGGCGTTCAGAAAAATGCTTGGGAAGCTACAATTGCATATTGTGACAAGATCACAGCTTTGGGATATCAACTTGAATCGAATTTTGCAAGCAATTTTGCGATCAGAAACGAATCGTCTAAAGAAAATATATTTGTGATTCCGATGGATCCGACTTTGTACAATGCCCGGATGATGTATCTGGTACGTGCCCGTCATTATGAACACGGAAAAGCATACAATCAAGATGGTTGGAATGGAGCTTCTGCAACAAAAGAAGCCTTGGATGTATTCGGATATGGTACTCCTTCTCAGGATCCGCGTTTTGATATGACTTATTTTTCTGGAACAGTCGAAGGTCCCAATGGAAAAGTCAAAGACGGAGGTAAAGATCTGGTTTATATGCCTGCTTCCATTCAATTGGATCTATCCAATACAGCTTATGAAAAGACAGCCGGAGCCCGGATGAAAAAGTATGAAACAGATCCTAATGCTCAGAGTGGAGGACAATTACAAAATAATGACTATGTTTTGTTTCGTTATGCCGATGTGATTTTGATGAAATGTGAAGCTAAAGTTCGTAACGGGCAAAGTGGAAACGACGAACTGAGCATGATTCGGAATCGTGTGGGTGCCCCTAATGACCGTCAGGCAACTCTGGATAATATCTTGAAAGAACGTATGCTGGAATTGGCATGGGAAGGCCATCGCCGTCAGGATCTGGTTCGCTTCGGTGTCTTCAACAGGGCCATTAGCGATCGTCCGGCTACAGGACTTTATCTGAACGTATTTCCGATACATGAAGATGTTTTGAGTCTGAATAAAAATTTGACTCAGAATTACGGTTATTAATTGTTTATTTGTTAATTAAAAAAACAACACATTATGAAGAAAATGATTCGATATATGTCAGCTTTGTTGTTACTTTTTGTAACGATTACAGGCTGTGAAGATAATGCAAACTGGACAATTGTAACCGATGTTCAACCAGGAACTTATATCTCAGGCGATGCTACGGTTTACAGTTCTGTAGCTCCTGCTGCTGCATTTACGGCAGCGGCTATCGATGGAGATGATACCGGCATCACGGGGATGTTGAGCAAATATACATGGTTGAAAGCCGGAGGACAATTTGTAATTGCTATTGCTGATGCAGAAGGTAATGTGACTAATTATGGGAAAGGAATTGATGTGTCCGGTCAGACAACCGCATTAGCAGCAGGTGCTGCAGGATATACCATTCCTGAAGATGGATTGTATTTCCTGATATTGAATAGTAATCAGAAACAGTTGACTATTCTACCTGTTAAGTGGGGTATTATTGGTTCTGCAACTGCCGGAGGCTGGGATTCAGAAACTGTTTTCTCAAAAGTAGAATTTATTGAATCCACATACAAGGTTATTTATACCGGGAATTTTGTGATGTCTAAAAATGAAATGAAATTCCGGTTCAATCAGACATGGGGAGTTTCCATCCCGTATGATGGTTCGAAAAATGTGACAATACACACCAATATGGGAGCTACTGCAGCTGGAGTGTCATTAACAACCGCCTCAGTGGAACTGAAAGCGGGAGGAGATAACCTGGCTGTAGGAAGTACTGCTAATTATGAAGTGACTATGACATTCGATCTGCGTTCTTCTAAATTTACCGGAAGCGCAGTCATGGGAGATCCGATTGCACCGACTTATCCCGATAAATTGTATATGGTTGGTGATGCTTATCGTGGTTGGCCAGGAGAATGGTTGGATGTGGCCAATGAGTTGATTCCTGTCAATGGAACTGAAGGTCATTTCTGGACTGTGGTTTATCTGAAAGCAGGAGGATTTAAATTTGCTCCGAATCTGGCATGGAGTGGCGATTTTGGTATTGCCCAAACCAACACGGATGCTGTCGGAGAATATACCAAAGGCGGAAATAACATCAATGTGAAAACGGAGGGTTATTATCAAATCCATGTGAATCTTGTCGATGAAAAGATTTCGATTACAGTGCCACAGGTAATTCTGAAAGGAGATGCCGCAAGTGGCGGCTGGGATTCCAGTATGGCTACGGATGCTTTCACTGTGAATAATCCGGAAAAAGTATTAGTGTCTCCGGCATTTGCTAAGGATGCAGAACTAAGAATGTGTGTCGTATTGCCAAATATCGATTGGTGGCGTTCTGAATTTATCGTTCTTGACGGTAAAATTGCTTACCGGGGTAACGGAGGAGATCAACAACGAGTTAATGTGAAGGCAGGAGGTACTGTTACGTTGAATTTTGACGCAGGAACCGGACAAATCAAGTAATTATTTCGACGTGAGTCTTGGTACAAATGGGCATAGTGTGGTTTTTTAAGGTAAAAAATGTTTATGTGCCGGACTCACGTTTATTTTTACTATTTGGATCAAATTACCAAATACCAATATTAACAAAATAAATTAGACCATGAGGAAGCTTCTTTCAATCATAGTATTGTCGATATTGTTTTGTTCTGCTGTTGGAGCGCAGATCGTAACAACAACTCCTGTAGTAACAGAAGAAGGGAGTATAGAAGTTATTTTTGATGCATCCAAGGGGACTGCCGGATTGAAAGCTTATACCGGAGATGTGTATGCTCACACAGGCGTAATCACAAGTAAATCCACTTCAGGAACAGATTGGAAATATACCAAAGCAGAATGGAATGTCAATATTCCGGCTTGTAAGATGACATCTTTGGGTAATGATAAGTGGAAATTAGTAATATCTCCCAATATTCGTGGGTATTATGGTATTACAGATGCTTCCGAAAAAATAAAACAATTAGCATTTGTCTTCCGAAGTTCGGATGGCAAAAAAGAAGGAAAAGATACCGGAGGAAAAGATATTTATGTAGATGTTTATCAGGCAGGTTTGACGGTTATATTTGCTTCTCCTGCTTCAGAAACAAATATTATTGAAGTTGGAAAATCAATTTCATTTACAATTCAGTCAACACAGAATACTTGGATTGAATGTTTCGTCAATAAAACATCTGTTGCACAGGTTGAAAATGCCACGGAATTGAAGTTTGATTATACTTTTAGTGCTACAGGAAATTATGAAGTAGTTGCTGTTGCAGGATCCGGAGATAACGTTTCCAGAGATACTGTCCAGGTTATTTCCCGTCCTGCGGTTATTAATGAGTCTCGTCCTCCCGGAGTGAAGGCCGGTATTAATATTGTCAATAACTCTGTAGTAACACTCTGTTTATATGCTCCGTACAAAAATTTTGTTTATTTGGTCGGAGATTTTAATGATTGGAAAATCAATAATGATTATTTTATGAAGAAAGATGGCGACTATTGGTGGTTGCCACTTTCTTCACTCCAATCAGGACAAGAATATGCTTACCAGTATCTTGTCAACGGTGATTTACGTATTGCAGATCCATATACGGATAAAGTCCTGGACCCCTGGAAAGATTCAGAAATCCCATCATCGGTATATCCTGATCTGAAGCCATATCCGGCGGGAAAAACATCAGGAATTGTATCCGTTTTTCAAACCGGACAACAGGCGTATGATTGGAAAATAAACAATTTCCAGCCTGTAGATAAGAAAAATTTATTGGTTTATGAACTGCTGACCCGGGATTTTACAGAAGAACATTCTTTTCAGGCTTGTATTCAAAAATTGGATTACCTGAAGCTCTTAGGAGTCAATGCAGTTGAATTGATGCCAGTAAATGAGTTTGAGGGTAATGACAGCTGGGGATATAATCCATCGTTCTATTTTGCTGTGGACAAGTACTATGGGACAAAGAATGATTTAAAAGCTTTGGTTGATGCCTGTCATGAGCGAGGTATGGCGGTGATTATGGATATGGTGTTGAATCATTCTTACGGTCAATGTCCGTTTGTTCAGTTGTATTGGAATACTCAGACCAATGCTCCGGATGGTAACAGTCCCTGGTATAATGTATCGTCACCTAATCCTGTTTTCAATTGGGGATATGATTTTAATCATGAGAAGCCTCAGACACAAGCCCTTGTGGATAGTATAAATAGTTATTGGATGTCTGAATACAAAATAGATGGTTTCCGGTTTGACTTTACAAAAGGATTTACACAGAAACCGGGCGACGGAATGGCTTATGATGCTTCTCGTATCGCTATCCTCAAACGGATGCGTGATGAAATACGAAAACGTAAATCGAATGCCATTGTAATTTTTGAACATTTATCAGAGACTTCGGAGGAAGTTGAATTGGCAGATGATGATATTTTACTCTGGGGCAACATGAATAATCAGTACTGCCAATCCGGTATGGGATATTCCGAAGGTTCGGACTTATCTAATGCGGTTTATAAGAAGCGCGGATTTAACCAGCCGAATCTCTTGGCTTACATGGAAAGTCACGATGAAGAGCGAATGATGTATAAGAATAAAGAGTATGGAAATGCTTCAGGAACTTACAATGTCAAAGACATGTCAGTTGCTTTACAGCGGGCTTCTTTATCGGCATGTTTTTATTTCCTGATTCCGGGGCCTAAAATGATCTGGCAGTTTGGAGAATTGGGGTATGATTACTCTATCAATTATTGTATGACAAATGGAACCGTAAATGATGCCTGTCGTACATCTCCCAAACCGGTTCGTTGGGATTATTTTTCCGATAGTCAGCGTAAAGAGCTTTACAATCGCTATGCAACATTAATTCAGTTGAAACATAAGTATGCTGCTTTTTCAACAACAGATTTCAGTTACTATCTGAATGGTTTTGTAAAATCGTTTATTTGGAAACATAATGAAATGAATGCTTTTGCTGTTGGAAATTTTGATGTCAGCGCAGAGAATGTTAATATTTCTGTCCCAAAATCAGGTAAATGGTATGAGGTCTTTTCCGGAAACGAAATCGATTTATCAACCACAATTTTTACAGCAATGCTTCAACCTGGAGAATATCGGTTATACACCGATAAAAAAATAGATCCCTCCACAGGGATTCAGGATATTTCTAACGCTAAGTCGCAAGCCCTGATATATCCTAATCCGGCAACAACTGAATTGATAATTGATAATGGACAATTGATCATTGATAGTCTGACGATAACAGATATTAATGGGAGAATGTATCATCAGGTAAAACCGAATGTGGTGGAATATCATCTTTCTGTAATTGATTGGCCGAAAGGAGTTTATTTGTTAAAATTAAATAATGAAGTGCTTAAATTTATAAAAAACTAGAAGCCGGTCGCTTATAATAATAAAAATATAAAATCATGAAAAAAACAGTATTGACGTTGATACTGGCGCTGGTAAT
>JAVBUX010000088.1:0-4713 GCA_031554915.1 Bacteroidales bacterium
GAGTACAGCTTTGATACGTTCTTCAAACTGTCCACGGTATTTTGTGCCTGCTACAATGGAAGCCATATCCAGGTTGATCACCCGTTTATCAAATAATACACGGGATACTTTTCTCTGTGTGATTCTGAGGGCCAATCCTTCGACTATAGCCGATTTACCTACACCCGGTTCTCCAATCAGTACAGGGTTGTTTTTCTTTCTGCGACTGAGGATTTGAGCCAGACGTTCTATTTCCCGTTCACGTCCTACAATAGGGTCCAAACGGTTTTCTTCGGCAGCGCGGGTCATATCTGTGCCAAAACTATCCAGAACAGGGGTGTCACTGCTTTTAGCTCCCGGTTGTGATGGCTTTGAAGAACCTTTCTTTTTTGAGAATTGATCTTCGTCTTCATCATCATTGTCGTCAGTAAAACCAGCTCCCATATCAGAAACACCAGGAGCAGTGCTATTACTTTCTTTTAATAGTTCATATACTTTGGTATAATCAATATTGTATTGATTCAAAATTTGTGCAGCCAGAGTATTTTCATCTTTTAGAATAGCCAACAACAAGTGTTGAGTATCCGTTTCTTCACTATTCAATCCCATCGATTCCAACGTGCTGATTCTCAATAGTTGTTCAACGCTTTTGTCGATAATTAGTTGATTTTCACCAACATATTCGGAGTTTTCTTCAAACAGCTCCATATCAATAGTCTGTTTGATTTCGTCAGGATCCTGTCCTAAACGATATATAATAGAAGAAGCTTTGTTATACTTATCACGAAGTATTCCCAATAGCAAATGTTCTATTTTAACATTGCTGTTGTGCAGGCGACCTGCTTCTTCGCGGCTATATACTAAAGCATCTTTTACGTTATCAGAAAAATTTCTTTCCATAATATAACTTCTTAATTATTGTTATAAACACAACAAATATATTAACTTAATGTTTGGAATCAATCAAAAGATATGCCAATTTACAAAATCAGGCAAAATGTCAGGTCAATTAATTATGATCGTTGCTTTTTCAACTTCTCCTCCAACTGGTGGATTGTGTTTGGATAGTTTAATCTTTACTTTTTTAATAGCAGGAAAACGAATTTCAATTTTTTTAACGATCCTTCCGGCCACATGTTCCAATAACTGAGAGGGTATTTCCATTTCTTCTTTGACAATGGCATAAATGTCGGCATAACTGACAGTATCGTTCAGATTGTCGGTTTGAGATGCCTTCGAAAAATCAAGATGCATCTTCAAATCGATTGTATAGTGGTTTCCAAGGATTCTTTCCTGTTCCAACACACCATGATAAGCGTAAAAGCTCATCCCTTCCAAAAGAATAATATTTTTAGCCATAATGACAAAAGTAGTTTTTTGTTTGTATATTTGCAAATTCAAGGCTAATTTGATAAAAATACGATTATGATGTTGAAAGCAAAACAGATTATTCCTTCCTCAGGTTTGCATAATAGTTTGGCAGCCGGAACAGTTATCAAAGGAAATATTTTTGCAGAAGAGGATTTGCGTATCGATGGAAAAGTTGAAGGAAACATCGAATGTTCGGGCAAAATAGTTGTCGGACCGTCTGCTGAAATATTAGGTCAAATTATTTGCATGAATGCCGAATTTATGGGGCGAATACAAGGCAATACGAAGGCAAACGGAACTTTATGTCTAAAAGGTTCAGTACAATATAGTGGTGATATTATTGCTAAAAATCTGGAAATTGAACCAGGAGCCATGTTTAACGGGACGTGTAAGATGATTACTGAATAATTCTTACGCCAAATTTTGCATGAATAAATGTTGGCAGCTAACGATTTGACATCTATCGTTTTGCTAAAAAGGGTATATCCTTAAGGCTTGGCAGTTAATGTCCAATCTATAAAACCATTCATGACCTCTTTCCAGTGATCTTTTTCATAATTTGGCACTCCATTTTCATCAACTTCAAAAAAGTTATGTTCCAATCCGAAATATCTTTTCAATGTCAAATTATTTTTTTCATGACTAATAAAAATCAAGGGCATTAAATCGGACATATCCGATATATCACTCGTTCCATACGTTAGGTAAATGGGAATATTTATTTTCAACAACGTTTTATAGGCTGGTGGTTCTGAAAAGCTTTTCCATGAAATCAATTGAGGTTTGGTTTTGACTATTTCGGCATTGTTCGCCTCCTTCCAAAACTGATACCATTCATTCATATTTTTTTCGGCAACCTCCCATGTTATTTTTCCGGTCTCAGCACGCTTTCTTTCCTTTAGAATCATTACGCTAATCCTGCCAAATAAATTTGCTCCGGCAAGACCAAGGTGTGTTACATGCTTATTTTTTACGGCTATACCTGGAGCTATATGACCACCTTGTGAATGACCAAAAACTACCAGTTTATTTTTATCTACCCAAGGTTGTTTTCGTAAATATGAAATGACTTTATTGGCTCGATTTACATAATTTTCAACATAATCGCCAAGTAGAAATTCTTTTTTGAAGCTAATTTTATTTGTTGAATCTGTGATATAGGAATAGTCTTTGTTTATATTACTGCTTTTTACAATAAAAGGAGTTTCCGGCTTCGAAATGACGACCAAGTGATAATACTTTTGAATTTTAGAAATGTCAAAATTAGAGACTCCTCCTCCTGCCATGAAGAGTCCTTTGTCTGGCCCATAATCTATAAATAAAGGCATTGGCATGGAACCCTGACAAAAAAGCAAAATAGGTTTTTTCTGATTTAAGACTGTATCAATTACAATAAAATCAATCGGGTCTTTTTTGTCAGCTAATTGAAAATGAATTGCTTGATTATTAATAACTTCAACTTGTTGAGCAGTTAAACAGACTGGAAATAAAAAGCACAATATTAAAGTGAAATACTTAGACATGTTTTTCCAATAATTTATTTTATCTCTCCATTTCTACCGGAATCTTCTATCAATTCCCTGATAGATGCATTCAGTTCTTCCGAAATCAGTAATTGCTCTATTGTTAGATGCATTCTGTAACACCAGTAATGTTTAGCATTTGCCGGAATATTGATTCTCTCTGACTCACAATCTGGTTTTCGGAGTTGTTCGTCAATAGATAACCAATCTTGAAAAGGAATAACTGCTAACATCGCAGGAGAATTCAAATGGTTTTTGATTATTTGTCTGCACAGATCTGTAGAACAATCTGTTGGAGCCTCTCCTTTGTTCTGTAACACCTGATTATAATAACGCTGTGTTTTTTCCCTGTCTTCCAGCCACCACCCTCTGATTGTTGACATATCGTGAGTAGAAGTGGTACATACAGAATGATAGGGTAGTTGTTTCAAATCTGTAAACTCTATATTGCTTTCCTTGGGCATCCGTTCGATTTCCAGACTCAGGATTTGCAATTTATTCATCACTTCCGGAACAGAGTGGGGGATCATACCCAGATCTTCACCGCAAACGAGCATGTCTGTACAGGATATCAATGGAATTAACCGTTTGTAACCTTGTTCTTTCCAGAATTCATTATGACGTTGGTAGTAATAATTCCAGTACAAATAATCGAAAGCATACTTGTCAGAATTGCTTAATTCGCTGTAAATAAAAGAAGTAGATGCCAAAATCCGAGGGTGAAAATGTTGTTTTTCTTTATGATCTTCTATGAATAAAACTTCATTGGCAATGCTGTATAATCCTTCTCGTATAGTTCTGCTTTTTTCGTTATTTTTGTCTAAAAAATAAGCCTCTATCTTACGTTGTGTCCCAAAACGTTCTTTTAATGCAAAGTGGTGGGATGAGGAACGCTCCAGATAAATATCTTTGACTTCCGAAATATGTTCTCCGAACAACTGTGGAAGAAATATCTCGTTAATATGAGGAGTCGTGAAACGCTCTGGTTTGAAATCCAAGCCTGCATTTTCAATTTCCTGTATGCTGAAAGGCAGTGACGGATTAAAATATCCCAAAAGTCCTTGAACCGATTGTTCCGGGATTTCCCAAATACGGAAAAATCCTAAAATATGGTCTATTCTATAGGCATCAAAATAATCGGACATTTTACGGAAACGCTCTTTCCACCAAGTATATTGGTCATTTTCCATAATATCCCAGTTGTAGGTTGGAAAGCCCCAGTTTTGTCCGGTAATGGAAAAATCATCAGGTGGAGCGCCAGCCTGCATATCCATATTATAATAAACCGGAGAAGTCCAGGCTTCAATGCTTACCTTACTAATACCGATGGGGATGTCTCCTTTTAAAACAATTCCGTTGGAATAAGCATAATCTCTCACTTCAGACATTTGCAGGTGCAGATGGAATTGTAAGTAGTAAAACATAGCAATTTCCTTATAATGAGCAGATTGTGTATTGCAAAGTGTTGCAATTTTATTTTTGTCATATTTGGAAAAATCTTTCCATTGACGGAAATCGCAGGTTTTGTTCTTTTCTCGAAGATAAGAATAAGCAGCATAGGGAATTAGCCATTCTTTATTTTCTTCAAAAAATAGCATAAACTCAGGAGAAAGTAATATATTTTCTCCGTCTTGTGAATATATTTCGTTGAAGTATTCCCATTTATAGAGATCTACCTGTTCGTAATCGACTGAATCCAACAAATTTAATTCAATTTGTTTTTGCTTATAGTATTCTCTTCTGGATTCATTATTCAAAACACCCATCTTTTCCATGTTTAGGTAAAGAGGATGTAAAGCATATATTGATATTGCATTGTAAGGATAGGAATCCAATCGAG
>JAVBUX010000229.1:0-5329 GCA_031554915.1 Bacteroidales bacterium
CTTGATTCAGAAAAAGAGAAAAAAGGAAGCTGTCGATTGGTTTTACTCTACCATGCAATTACTGATGGAAAGGCGAAATGACAAATCCGTTTTTTCCAAAGGTTTGTTCTCTTCATTTATTAATGATCTTGCTGATCTGGATGGAAAAAACCAACTTGAGTTTATCAAACAATGTTATGATGAAAGTTTGGTTTCCCGATCCTATTGCGGTACTTTCGACGATTTAAAGGACGATATTTCACATGGTCTTGTGAGCGGCAAAAGGAGCCTTTTTACAAACATTGACCAGTATTACGACGATTGGTTGACGTGGTATAAGGGCTGGGATTCCCCGAACGAAAAGTCCGATTCATATTCATTCCCTTATCCACCTATGCCTTTTGAGACCGCACCCAAAGTTGGGCGTAACGATCCCTGTCCTTGTGGAAGCGGCAAAAAATATAAGAAGTGTTGCGGAAAGTGAGGGCGGAAATTATGACGGGATTTACAGGATAATAAGATGATAAATAATGAATGTAGTATTGTAATAATCATGAGTTAAGAATTTAAAGATGTAGTTATGAAAAAGGGCTCCGAAGAGCCCTAAATAGATTCCAAAGGTTCAACTAATTAATTTCGAAAAAATCATATTCCATTTTTCAATTCCTTTCGGAATCTATAGCAAAGATAGATTTCTTGTTGATAAGTATCTATATCTTTAGAATAAAAAAAAAAAAAATAAAAAATCATATTCCATTGGATTATGAGAAAAGTGATTATATTTGCAGAGAATTTTGTTGTTGAGATAAAATGCTAGTACAGATGAGAATATACCTTTATTTGACGAAGAACACAGAGCTGATACCGTATAATTATCAGCCTTTTCTGACAGGGGCTATTCATAAATGGATAGGCAAAAATAATATGGAACATGGAAATGTCAGCCTTTATTCTTTCTCGTGGTTGCAGAATGTGAATACAAATGAGAAAGGGATTGGGTTGAAGCAGGGCTCTTATTTTTTTATAAGTGCTTATGATGAAATGTTAATAAAACGGCTTGTGAAAGGTGTAATGAATGATTCTTCCTTGTGTTTTGGAGCTTCAGTTATGGCAATTAATATTCAGGAAGACCCTGTGTTTTCAAATTTTCAATTATTCTTGGCTGCCAGTCCGGTATTTGTAAGAAGATTTGAAGATGGAACAGATAAGCACATTACATACAATGATGAAAATGTATCAAATTATTTGACGCAAACCATGCAACGCAAGTTGGCATTAGCCGGGTTGCCCATAGAAGGAATACGTGTTAGTTTTGATGAGTCATATCATAGTCCACAAACGAAAGTTATTACTTATAAAGGAATCGGAAACCGGGTGAATTTGTGTCCGGTCATTGTTGAAGGAACTCCGGAGCAGATTGCGTTTGCATGGAATGTTGGTGTTGGAAATAGTACGGGTATCGGATTCGGAGCATTAAAATAATGAGTTATGATGAAATATTATGTAGTAAAATATACGGGTACGTTTGGCTTTATTAAGCCGTGGACAGCCGTGCGTGATGGGGAGACTTTTTCTCAGCAGTTCTTGACTCCTTCTATTATCGAAGGCCTTAGACAAAAATTAGGTATAAGTCAAATTATTAGACATAAACTTACTTATGCAGCGCTTGATATTCAGCAGGAAGTTGTGCAGGCAAAAGCATTGGATTATAAGAAACAAAGCAAGATTTATTTGCGGGAAAAGTCGATATTAAAACGAGGTATCATGCTTTATCCGATGCTTATATTGGCTTTCCAAACTTTGGAAGAAGCGGGAATTGCATCAAGACAGCATATTTGTTTGTGCAGAAATGAGGATGTATTATTTCCTATTAAAAATGTGGAGAAAATAGAAGAGATAGACTTCAATCAAATTCCCGGCTTTGAACTTCGGTTTGGTAAAAATGAAAAGTCATTTATGGTTGGATACAATCGCTTTGATGAAAATAGCCCTATGTACGGATGGCTGGAAATTACTGGAGATCCAATTCAAAAACCAGAATATGAGTACATATAATCATATACATGCAAAAAGTGCATCCAATGGATGTGCTACTTTGAAAGACCATCTTCTCTCTGTGAAAAAATATTCAGAATTAGCAGCTGACTATTTTGGATTAGATAGAAGTATAGCTGTTTTGGGTGCCCTATTACACGATATTGGTAAAACAAGTCCATTGTTTCAACGAATATTAAAAAAAGACTATTCTCCATCACCACAAGAAATGAGTTTCAGACATGAAATCGCGTCTCTCTTTTTTCTTCCCTTAGTTGATAAAGAAATATGGCCGCCACTCATTGATATGATTGTGGCTCATCACAAATCTATTTATAAAGATGGGCGCGAACTCGGCATTCTGGATTTATACAATTATTATGGAGATGATGTTTTTTATTTTCACGCAACAGATTTTGAAGCTTGGAGTAAGGACGCTATTGGAATTTTAGGAGAATTAGGTGTCAAGAAAAAAGATATTACAAGAAAGGAGGCCTATGAAGTTTTTCAATTTGTTATTGATTACTGTAAGAACAAAGGCAAAGGATGGTCGCAATGGAAGGGTATGCTAATTGGAGCAGATCATTTTGCTTCTTCAATCGAAGGCGATAATGTTGAAATGCCAAAATTGTTTGATAGTCCAACGTTAGATTTTTATAACCGTAAGCACCATTTGTTTCCTTTATCTTTAATTGATTCTGATAAAAGCAAAAAGCATACATTTGCAAAAGCACCTACCAGCGCCGGAAAAACGGATTTTTTATTAAAACGTTGTATGGGGCGAGTTTTTTATACTTTGCCATTTCAAGCATCTATCAATGCTATGTATGAGCGGATAAAAGGAGATCTGAAAGGTTTGGTGGATGATGTTCGCCTTCTGCATTCTACTTCTCGCCTAGTTATTGAGGGTGATAAGTTTGAAGAAAAAGTTATTCAGGATAAATTCGGAGCATCTATCAAAGTTCTTACCCCTCATCAATTGGCTTCCATCGTATTTGGAACAAGAGGCTATGAATCTATATTATTTGATTTAAGAGGCTGTGATATTATCCTAGACGAAATTCATACTTACTCCGATATTACACAGGCAATTGTTCTAAAAATAGTAGAAATTCTTCATGCTGAGGGCTGCCGGATACATATAGGAACTGCCACGATGCCTTCTGTTCTTAAAAATCGCATTTTGGATATTTTTGATAGAAATGATGTTCAAATTGTTGAATTACAGGAGGATGTACTTGATACTTTTAATCGTCATCTTGTGTACAAAAGCGAGTCATTTGAAGAATTATTTCCTGTTGTTAAGCAGGCAGTAAATACAAAACAAAAAATACTGATAGTTTGCAATCGTGTTGCTAATGCGCAATCTGTTTATTCTCAAATGGAAGAATTTTTTTCAGATATTGACAAAATGCTTATCCATAGTCGGTTTAAACGGAAAGACCGAAATCTCTTGGAGAAACAATTGAAAGATGTATTTAACAAGAGTAGTAAGGCTTGTATTGTGGTTTCCACACAGGTTGTTGAAGTCAGCTTGGATATAAGTTTCGAATTAATGATAACTGAAACTGCACCAATTGATGCGCTTATTCAGCGTTTTGGTCGGATCAATCGTAAGCGTGACGAATCGACCATAGGCAAATTCAAGCCTATTTATGTAATAGCTCCGTCTGACAACAAAAATGATACTAAGCCTTATACGCAGGATGTATTGGAACGGAGTTTTAATACACTGCCAGAGGAGGGAGCATTATTAGAAGAGAAGACATTACAGCACAAAATTGATGCTGTGTATCCCGATATTGATTTTACGGATCTAGATTTGGATGCCGTTTTTGTAAATCAAAAATGGCGTTTACGTGAATTGTGGCATTTCCCTAAATCGGCATTACTTGAAAAGTTGGATGTGGATTCGGTCACATGTATTTTGGAGGAAGACAAGGATGAATATGTAAATACTACAGCAGAACGAAGAATGATGCTCGAAATACCTGTAAATTACAATTCGGTTCGATGGAAAAAGCTGGATCAAATTCGAGCTGGATCAAATCCATTTATTGTACCCGATAGCTCATACTCAGAACAATCAGGTCTAAATCTGACAATAGCTTTTCCACAAAACTATAATCGAGAATATCAAATTTTGTGAATTATGTATACAACAATTATAGGACGAATATTTTTAAATGCATATAACCGGGTTAATAAAACAAGTTACACTGCACATTCATTTTTTGAAGAAATTTTTATTCCGCTATTCTTTGACCATCCCAAATATATGATGACAGCAGGAAATTCTCCTCTTGAAAATCCTAAATTGAGTTGGGAAGATATGATTTTTGGAAAAAAGCCTTTTGAAACATCTGAGAGACGCAAGGAAAGGATTAATAAGATGTTGAATAAAATAGAGGCGGAATCTGCTGATGCAAGCATTGCCATTGGATACCCGGTATTAGATGAAGCAGCAGGGACTTCAGGGCAGATTACTGGAATTAAGTTTCCGGAAGATAAAGAAAATATTTATTTATCTTGGATCGGAGCCGGACTAGGCATCGGAGTAGAGGGTGGAATAACTATTCTTTTTGATAATGAACAATTATTACTTGATATTTTTGAAGGGTGGAAGCATTATCGGGATTATCTTACCAAAACAGCGTTGATGAAAGGAAACCAGATTAATACATGGAATGGACATTGGATTACACATCGTTATGATGTAAATGATTTTGATAAGGACGACCCCGTTTTTGGAATGAATCCACTAGAAGCAATGGGTAATGGATTATTTAATATTCCTACCATTAGTTGGGTTAAAGTACTATTAGGAATTGAGCAAAAACATAGTGAAGAAAGTTTAGTGGGTTATTTATATAATATTGGTCAAACAAATACAACGTTTGGTTTTATTTCATTTAATCTGAAAGAGATTAACCGGCCTTATATTTTTTATAAAAATATTTTTGGAGTTCCTGCATTTTTGAATCATCAAAAAAAAATGGAACAATTATACGGAACCGCATTCGGATTGCGAGCAGCCTGTTCTCTCGGTTCAATAGGAATTAGAGCTATGGAACCACAAGGATTAAAAACTTATTTGCCTTCAGTAAAGGGAACAAAGAAAGTTAATGTTAAAGAAAATGACGAGGAGCAACAAATAACATTTAATACATATTTAATTTGGATATTAGCCATGATGAACAACGAGAAATTGTGGGATATTTCCCGCGAATATGCACAGTTGCTTTTAGATTATGAGGCAGGTGCAGGAAAAGCCCGGAAGGATCGGGCCAATAAAGTAGAGCAACTATTAGAATCA
>JAVBUX010000003.1:0-4860 GCA_031554915.1 Bacteroidales bacterium
ACGTGGCTATATTTCAAGAAAAGAAGGAGTCAAACGTTTTGAAAAAATTCTGAACTTTCTGGAAAAATGCGATCGCTTTCACGGTGCATTCCCCCACTGGTGGGAAGGAACTACCGGAAAAGTGAAGCCTTTCAGTAAAAACGATAATGGAGGAGACCTGGTAGAAACTGCGTTTATGATCCAAGGACTGCTTTGTGTTCACCAATATTATCAAAACGGATCAAAAGCTGAAAAAGCAATTGCTGCACGTATTGATAAGCTTTGGAAAGAAGTGGAATGGAACTGGTATCAAAACGGAAAAAATGTCTTGTACTGGCATTGGAGCCCGGATAATGGATGGAAAATGAACTTTCCGGTTTATGGATACAACGAATGTCTGATCATGTATATCCTTGCTGCCTCCTCTCCTACTTATGGAACTCCTGCGGCTGTTTATCATGAAGGCTGGGCTGAGAGTGGAAAAATAAAAGAAAAACACACTGCCGAAGGCCTTACTCTACAATTCAAACACCAGGGAGACGCTCCAACAGGAGGCCCCCTATTCTGGGCACATTATTCATATCTGGGATTAGATCCACGTGGATTGAAAGATCAATATGGTGATTACTGGGAAGAAAATAAAAATCAAACCCTGATCAACCGTGCCTATTGCGTTCGTAATCCTAAAGGATACAAAGGGTATGGAGAAAATTGTTGGGGATTGACTTCCAGTTATTCTGTAAAAGGTTATTCAGGTCATGCTCCTACTGAAAAACGGGATAAAGGAGTTATTACTCCCACTGCAGCCCTGTCTTCTATCCCCTATACCCCGGAATATTCATTGCAGGTAATGCGCCATCTATATGAAGACCTGGGGACAAAGCTTTTCGGCAAATACGGATTCTATGATGCATTCAGCGAGACGGAAAACTGGTTTCCGAAAAGCTATCTGGCTATTGACCAAGGAACTATACCTGTTATGATCGAAAACCATCGTTCCCAATTACTCTGGAAACTTTTTATGAGTCACCCGGATGTACAGAATGGTCTGAAAAAATTAGGTTTCGAAAGTCCTTATCTCCAAAAGAAAAATTGATCTTCACTTCTATATAATATTTCTGAGTAACTATATTATTCACATGCAATTACAGCCTCTGTATCAAAAAGAAACAGAGGCTGTAATTGTTTAAAATCAACAAACCTTTTTTTAACCCCTGAAAAAAAATATATTTTTTTTAACATAATTATACGCTACAAAAATTAACTAATTCCATATTTTTGTAAAATAATGCAAAATTTGGGACAAACATTACGAATAAAAATACTTAATTATTATGAAAATTTCAAGAAAGTTTCACACCATTTTTACACTACTGGTTTTATCTGCAGCTTTATTGTCTTGTTCTCCCAAAGTGGCAACAAATTTTACATCATCCGTAAAATATCCTGCTTTGGATTTTGATAAAGAAGTATATGTCTTTGAAAAAGGAGAATCATTGCCTCCTGTTGTTGCGGAAATTGGAGAAGTAAAAATTTCGGACAATGGCCTTTCTACAGGTTGTACATACGAACAGGTAATCGAAAAAGCAAAAATCGAAGCAAGAAAAGTGGGAGGAAACACTTTGCTGATAACAGAACATAAGCTTCCAAGCACCATGGGAAGCAGTTGTCACCGCATTAAGGCGCAAATTTTGATTACTAATCCCGATTCTGCTTTTATTGCTGGAATGAACATATCTTCCATTGCAGGTGAAGACTATGCCCTCCTTTATGTATATCGTTTCGGAGGAACCGGATCCTTAATCAATTACGACTTGCATTTGGGTGATTCGGTTATATGCAAAGTCCGAAACAATTCTTTCGATACAATTACCATCCGAAAAGCAGGGATGAACTCTCTATGGGCTAAAACAGAAACCAAAGCAGAAATCCCAATAGATATTGAATTTGGAAAAGAATATTATGTTCGTTGTGGACTCTCTATGGGAATTGTTGCCGGACGACCCACGCTCGAACTGGCAAATCCTTCCACAGGGAAAAGAGAATTCTCTAAATTACTTAAATCAAAAGAAAAAAAATGAAAACAACTATTTTTATTATTTTCTGCCTGGCAATAGGGCTTAGCGCAAATGCTCAGGATTTGTTGGTTACAACAAAAGGTGATACATTGAACTGTAAAATAACACCAAAAACTCATAATCCAATTAAAATCGGACTTTCAGGAGGTTGGGGATACCGAACTCCCAAAATTATAGCCGAAAATGCTGAACAAAAAGATTATATGAAAGGACTAAGATCAGGATTCCAATTCAGTCTCGATTTTGACTATTATTTTAACAATTATATCGGAGCCGGGATGAAATATTCTCTGTTCAAAGCATCCACTAGCGGAAGGGTCTCCGGGAATGAAATGAAAGATAATACATCAATCCAGTTTATAGGTCCTACATTTGCAACCCGGTTCATGAATGCATCAAAAAAGAATGCTTTTATTATGAATTTATCGCTAGGCTACCTCGGGTATTCTGACTCTGGTGAAGTAAGTGGCTACCCGGGAAAAATAATAGGTTCCACTGTTGGTACGGCATTCGATCTGGGATACGAAATCGGCTTATCCCGAAATGTTGCACTTGCATTTCAGGCATCTTCCGTAACCGGAACTCTAAGCAAAATAAAAATTTCTTCAAACGGACAATCAGAAACGAGAACCTTATCAGACGATGAC
The DNA here is from genome assembly GCA_031554915.1 of Bacteroidales bacterium. GTDB lineage: Bacteria > Bacteroidota > Bacteroidia > Bacteroidales > Azobacteroidaceae > BNXB01. Next base: position 2,705 of record JAVBUX010000003.1, read on the forward strand.
AAAGAAAATCTGAGTCGGATTGATCTATCTGTTGGAATCCGGTTTTATTTAGGTAACAATTGAATAATTACTTATACTCATCAACCTTCAGTTTCGTTCGATAATTATCCAGCTCTTTCTGAAGCTTTTTTGTAATGTCCTTGTATCCAGGCTTTCCGTATAGATTATTCATTTCTGCCGGATCTGTCTGTAAATCGTATAATTCATTACAGTTTATATCATTGCCTTTATCCTTTCCCAAACCTTTGCCATAAAAATGAATCAGTTTATAACGGTCGCTTCTAACCCCATCCTGGCGACGAACCTGATGAAAGGCAGGATAATCATAATAATGATAATAAATATGTTGCCTCCAATTTTTAGGGGACTTTCCTTTGAAAAGAGGAGCCAGGGAAGCGCCACTCATCTCTTCCGGTTTATTAATTCCGGCTAAATTGAGATATGTAGGAGCAAAGTCCAGATTTTGCACAAGCGCATCACAAACACTTCCCGGCTTTATATGACCTTTATAAGAAATAATCAGAGGGGTCCGTAATGATTCTTCATACATGAAACGTTTGTCGAACCAACCGTGTTCTCCCATGTAAAATCCCTGGTCAGAAGTATATACGATAATCGTATTTTCCATCAGCCCCTCTTTTTCAAGATAGTCCAACAATCGTCCCACCTGATCATCAATTGTCTTGATGCAACGTAAATAATCTTTCAGATAATTCTGATACTTCCATTTCACCAATGCATCTCCTGTCAATCCGGCTTCAATAAACTTTTTATTTCTTGGAGAATATACATTCATCCAAGCTTCACGTTGTGCCGGAGTAAACCAATCCAGATCTTTATTCCAGGTTTTGATATTCCATTCTTTATCATAAGGAGGAATAGATTTCAACTCATCGACTTTGAGATCATAAATAAGGGTCATATCCTTTGCAATGCTCATTTCCTGACTACGAGCAGCATCACAACGTGTTTGATAATTATCATAAAAATTAGCCGGATAAGGGAATTCAACATCCTCATACAGATTCAGATACTTTTCCTCCGGCATCCAGTTACGATGAGGAGCTTTATGGTGTACCAACAGACAAAATGGTTTGTCTTTATCTCGCTTTTCTAAAAATTCAATGGAATGATCAGTTACCAATGTTGTGGCATAACCTTCTTCTCGAACATAAGTGCCATTCGTTTGTTTTGTCCTGAAAGTAGGATTATAATATTCTCCCTGATCATTAAGTACACAATAATAATCAAAACCCTTGGGTTCACATTGAATATGCCATTTTCCGACAACCCCAGTATGATATCCCTGTGCCTGAAGTAATTCTGTGAAAAATGTTTTAGTGGAATCAATGCCTTTTCCTAAGGTTCTTTGACCGTTCTGATGACTATACAAACCTGTCATCAGACACGCACGACTCGGAGTCGATAAAGAGTTCTCCACAAAAGCCTTCCGGAACACCATTCCAGAATTTGCAATACGATCGATATTGGGAGTTGGCGCCAATTTCGACAATGGATGACCGTATGCACTGATTGTCTGGAAAGAATGGTCATCACACATTATATGAATAATATTGGGCTGATTTCCGGCAGCAAAAGCTCCAACTGAAATCAAAACAGTTCCTGAAGTAATTAATCGTTTCATAATGTAATCTGATTTGAGAGTTTCAAAGATACGAAAATATGGCTTTCGATCATAAAAAAAGCGAATCCATTTACATGAATCCGCTTATTTTCTTTAATATTTTATGATTAACCGAACAGTCTGCTCAGAAGACCACCTTGTTTTCCGTTAACTGTACCGATTTGAGCCAAAAATCCGTCGAAGTTACGAGTTTGGATATAAAGAGTTCCTGTTCCTTTGAAACGGGTTACCAAACCTTCTCCGCTTGTCCAACTTGAAATTAATCCTTTAGAAGCTTTTTCAATTTTATAATCCAACGATTCTTCCCATGCTACCGTATGACCGTTATCAACAACCATTTCTTCGTTGTTCAATTCAATTTTGTGAATTGCACCGAAAGAACCTAGGAACAATTTTCCATGGCCTTCTGCACGACTGATAAATAGACCTTCTTTAGAAAACAATGCTTTTCCTAAACCTTGTGATTTTACTTTAGTATTCACTGTAGGTTCTGAACAAAGGAAAGCTCCTT
>JAVBUX010000014.1:0-13781 GCA_031554915.1 Bacteroidales bacterium
TTTGATGATTTGCTGCTCAACACCTGGCTTCTTTTCAAGGAATTCCCGGATGTCATTGCGCGATATCGCAATCAATTCCGCTTTATACTGGTAGATGAGTACCAGGATACAAACTCCGTACAACATGAAATTGTAAATCAGATGGCAGCCGATCACCATCGCGTATGTGTTGTAGGTGACGATGCTCAAAGTATTTATTCCTTCCGCGGGGCTAATATCAGTAACATTCTGGATTTCAGGAAAATATACCCAGAGAGTAAGTTATTCAAACTGGAACAAAATTATCGTTCCACACAAGTCATTGTCAACGCAGCTAATTCACTGATTGACAAAAATAAAGAACAAATCAAGAAAACTGTATTTTCACACAAACAAAAGGGAGATAAAATACAGGTTATCGGAGCTTATTCCGATTATGAAGAAGGATTTGCTGTTGCCGGAAAAATTGCCGAAATAAGGATGCTTAACCAGCATAATTACAATGATTTTGCCATACTTTACCGGACAAATGCTCAAAGCCGGATTTTTGAAGAAGCCTTGCGTAAACGAAATATGCCTTATAAAATATACGGAGGATTGTCATTTTTCCAACGTAAAGAGGTCAAAGACGTAATCTCTTATTTCCGATTAATATCAAATCCTAATGATGAAGAAGCTTTCAAAAGGGTTATCAACTATCCTGCGCGCGGCATCGGAGATACAACTGTAGGAAAAATAACCGTGTGTGCACATAGTAGTCAGATGAGTTTGTGGGATGTTATTTCCGATCCTTTGGCCTATAACTTGTCTGTCAATAACGGTACGGCAAGCAGATTAAAAGACTTCAGACAACTAATCGAAAGTTTTATTGAAGCCAATGCCACGATGAATGCCTACGAAATCGGAGAACTGGTGATACGGAGGACAGGAATGGTCAGTGATCTTTATCAGGACAAGACTCCGGAAGGACTCAGCCGGATCCAGAATATAGAAGAATTAGTTAATAGCTTGCATGAATTTGTGGCCAACCGTCAAGAAGAAGGAATTGAAGGAATCAAAATGGGAGATTTCCTGGCCGAGATATCTTTAATGACTGACCAGGACACGGACAAAAATGAAACCAGTGACCGCATCACCATGATGACCATTCACTCTGCCAAAGGCTTGGAGTTTAAAAATGTATTTGTAGTCGGATTGGAAGAAGATTTATTCCCTTCTCAATTAAGCAAGAACAGTGACCGGGAAATTGAAGAAGAACGCCGGTTATTTTATGTTGCAATCACCCGTGCTGAAGAAAATTGTGTTCTTTCTTATGCTAAAAGCCGTTTTCAAAATGGACAATCGCGCATGTGCGCTCCCAGCCGTTTCTTAAAAGATATTGACCGGGAATATCTGAAACTTCCATCAGATATTAATATCAATCGACCAACTCCCGAAAGTTTTCAGCGTTTTGACTCTCCCCGTAAAACATCTTTTGAACGCCCTTGGGAGAATAAGCCGGAAACAACTCCGATTTTCATACCTCCAACAACCAAACGATTAACAAAAATCGAACGACCGGAGGCTACTCCTCAGAATGTAAATAATCCGGTGCTTCAAAACATAGGAAAACTTGCTGTAGGCAATACAATAGAGCATGAACGTTTCGGTATCGGGAAAATCTCCGGACTGGAAGGGAACAATGAAAACGCTAAAGCAATTGTGGAATTTGAGAATGCAGGAAGAAAACAACTGCTATTAAAGTTTGCAAAATTCAAGATCCTTTCTTAAAACAATAGTAAAAAATGAAGAATAATATTGTCTCTCCTTCCTATGTAATGGAAGAAAATCTGCTCCGCAAAAATTTATCGCTCATCAAATCGGTGAAAGATCGTGCAGGAGTAAACATTATCCTCGCTTTCAAAGCCTTTGCCATGTGGAAATCATTCCCTATTATCAGGGAGTATATCCCCTATTCCACAGCTAGCTCTCCTTTTGAGGCGCAACTGGCTTTCGAAGAAATGGGAAGTCCGGCTCATACTTATTCACCGGCATATACCGAAATTGATTTTCCGGCAATCATGAAGTATAGCAGCCATATAACATTCAACTCATTGAGCCAATTCAAACGTTTCTATCCGGAAACGCTGAAGAATTCATCAAAAATATCCTGCGGACTTCGTATTAATCCTGAATATTCGGAAGTTGGGACTGATTTGTATAACCCCTGTGCTCCCGGTTCAAGACTAGGTGTAATCAGTTCTTTATTAGGGAACAGATTACCGGAAGGAGTTGAAGGACTACATTTCCATACATTATGCGAGTCATCCTCATACGATCTTGAAAAAACATTGGAACAGGTGGAAGCCAGATTTGGACATTTTCTGCCTCAGATCAAATGGCTGAATATGGGAGGAGGACACCTGATGACCAGAAAAGATTATGACGTAGAACATTTGATTCAATTATTACAAGACTTCAAAAAGAAATATCCTAACCTCGAAATCATTATGGAGCCGGGAAGTGCTTTTGCATGGCAGACAGGATATTTACTTTCTACAGTAGTGGATATCGTTGAAAATCAAGGTATAAAAACCGCAATAGTCGATGTATCTTTTACTTGCCACATGCCGGACTGCCTGGAAATGCCTTATAAACCTGTAATCCGCGGCGCTTATCAGGATGCCGTCCCCGGAAAGCCAACCTATCGTATCGGTGGGAATTCCTGCCTTAGCGGTGATTTTATGGGTGATTGGTCTTTTGATGAATCCCTCAAAATAGGTGATCCTGTAATTTTCGAAGATATGATACATTATACTATTGTTAAAACCTCGATGTTCAATGGAGTACCTCATCCGAATCTGGTACTGTTGAAGTCTGACGGAGCAATTGAGATCTATCGCAAATTCGGATACGAAGATTACAAAAACAGGATGAGCTGAACTTCTTGAACGTTTGATTGTTAATAATGATAAATTCTCTAGGTTATTGACAATATATTATGTTCAAAAAAATTACAACCGCATTGATATTTGCTGCCATCGCAGTAGCAATGAACGCTCAAACTGAAAAACCGCTTGCCTTCCCAGGTGCAGATGGTTTTGGGAAATACACATCCGGGGGACGAGGAGGTAAAGTGGTCGAAGTTACCACCCTGAATGATGACGGACCCGGTAGTTTCCGGCAAGCTGTAACAACAAAAGGTAGCCGGATCGTTATTTTTAAAGTTACCGGAAATATTAGTTTAAAAAATGCAATCAATATAACATCTCCGAATCTCACAATAGCAGGACAATCATCACCCGGAGAAGGAATTTGTATTTCAGGAGCTCCAGTAAATTTCAAGGCTAACAACATCATTATCAGATTTTTGAGGTTCCGTTTGGGCGACTTGGGAAACACTCACGAAAATAGCGTCTCTGCTATCGGTTATACCAATATCATCTTCGACCATTGTTCTTTCAGTTGGGGAAGTAATTACAATGCCTTGTTTTACAACAATGCCGAATTTACGGCTCAATGGTGTATTTTTTCCGAAAGTTTATATAAACCGAAAAAAAGCAAATCTCCGGAAGGTTCCGGAGCATTGGTTGGAGGAATGAAGGCCAGCTTTCACCATAATCTGTTTGCCCACAATGCAATGAACAATCCTGATTTTGGAGGTGCATTCTATCACAAATCTACGAAAAGTAATGAAATCGTCGATTTCAGGAATAATGTAATTTATAATTGGGGAACAGAAAGTACTTCTGGTGGAGAGGGAGGAAATATCAATCTGGTTAACAACTACTTCAAACCGGGACCAGCTACTTCCAAAGACCAAAAATCAACAATTCTTACAATCAAAAGCGGAGGGAACTTCTTCGTAAAAGGAAATTTTCTCTTTTCAAACGATCAGGTAAGTAAAGACAATTGGAAAGGTATAAAATCAAGACAAACCATTGAGCAAAATAAAACGGGACAAGAATTCGAATCGGATTTTACAGGAAAAACTCAATCCGCAGAAGATGCTTACATCGATGTAATGGCGAAAACCGGAGCATCTCTTAAACGCGATGATGTGGATAGTCGCATTGTACAAAGCACAGGTACTGCATCCACCGAACATGGAGGCAATTACGGAGACAAAAAAGGCATCATCGATTCCCAACAAACAGTTGGAGGATGGCCGGTACTGAAATCAGCCTCTATAAAAGCAGACAACGACAACGATGGTATCCCTGATGAATGGGAAAAGGCTAATGGACTGAACCCCAACGATCCGTCCGATGCGACAAAGAAAACTCTGTACAAAACCTACGACAATATTGAAATTTATTTGAACGATTTAGTAAAAGATATCATCAAATAAATACTAACTTTGCGGCCTTGTTTAACTGCAAAATTTTGAAAACTATGTCTGTTCATTCAGAAGATACCCGCAAAGTAACAACTCATCGCCTCATTGAAATGAAGAAGCGCGGTGAAAAGATTTCCATGTTGACTTGTTACGACTATTCTATGGCAACAATCATTGATCATGCCGGAATGGATGTTATACTTGTTGGAGACTCTGCATCCAATGTTATGGCCGGAAATGTCACAACACTCCCAATTACACTCGATCAGATGATATACCATGGAGTCTCGGTTACAAAAGCTGTAAAAAGGGCTTTAGTTGTAGTGGATCTCCCTTTCGGTTCATACCAGGGCAATTCTCTGGAAGCTTTGAGTTCGGCGATCCGCATCATGAAAGAAACTCATGCTGATTGTGTAAAAGTAGAAGGAGGAGCGGAAATTCAGGAATCGGTACAACGGATACTCAGTGCCGGGATCCCTGTTATGGGGCACCTTGGCCTAACACCACAATCCATCAATAAATTCGGAACCTATACCGTAAGGGCAAAAGAAGAAGTGGAAGCCAACAAACTAATCGAAGATGCACACCTGCTCGAAGAACTAGGATGTTTTGCGATCGTCCTGGAAAAAATTCCTGCACAATTAGCTAAACGTGTTGCCGAAGAACTGACAATTCCTATCATTGGAATCGGTGCAGGTCCTCATGCTGACGGGCAAGTCCTGGTCATGCATGATATGCTGGGGATAAACAAGGAATTTTCTCCACGTTTCTTACGCCGTTATGCCAATTTATACGATACTATCCATGATGCCGTTCAAAATTATATCAAGGATGTGAAGGATAAAGATTTTCCAAACGAAAAAGAAAGTTACTAACCACAAATAATCCACTAAAAATCAATCAATTACATCTTTCTTTAAAAAAATTTCCTGAAAATATTTGGTTTATAAAATAAACTAGTTTACATTTACATCATAATTAAATAGCAAGATAAATATATGGAAACAAAATTTACAGAGCAACAAAGCCTGGCCCTCATTGCAGAAATGATCACTCAAGCTCGTAACAACTTTCAAAAAGGGAGTGGTAATGGCATGATTTTTAGCGGATTACTTGTTTCATTTGCTGCTATAATGAATGTAATTTTAGCATTTATTTTAGACAACCCCAATCAATCATTTTGGATATGGTGTCTCATGATCCCGGGTTCATTTATAAGTTCCCGTATCGATAGAAGAAATAAACAAGAAGCTATGGTTCTCACACACATTGATACGATTATCAGATCAATATGGGTAGCTTATGGAATTACAATATGGGTACTATTAATTATTATCTTCGGCTTTGGTTTCGGTAGAAAGTTTTATGAGGTATTTTGGTTAATTAACCCTGTTATCCTGACAATGACAGGATTAGCAGAATTCATAACAGCCAAAGTCTGCCGATTTAAACCTTATATTTATGGTGCAATCATTATGTGGGTCGGAGCAATATGTTGTTTAGCTGTATTTGGGATAAGCCAAGAACCGGTAATCATACAATTTTTCATTCTGGCTATTTGTATGATTTTAGGATTTGTAGTACCTGGACACAAACTAAATAAACTGGCAAATAAAAATGTTTGAAGAATTAGATCCTTTACTACACTCACAGTTACGATTAGCAATTATGTCATTGCTAATTGGAGTAGAAGAAGCGGACTTTGTCTTTCTGAAAGAAAAAACAAATGCTACTGCAGGTAACCTGAGTGTTCAAATAGAAAAATTAAAAGAAGCCGAATACATCGACGTGGAAAAAACATTCCAGGGAAAAATGCCCAGAACAATTTGCCGCATCACTCCAAAAGGAATTCTGGCTTTTGAAAATTACGTAAAAACGATACAAACTTATTTTAATACTAATAATAAATGAATTAAAATTATGGAAACAATGAACTATGACAAACGCCGCGAAAAAGCGGAAAAACGTGTAGAAGAGATTGTGGGTTTCTATACTCATTTACTTACTTATTGCATTGTAAACTTCGGGTTATTCTGTCTCAATTATTTCTCCACCCCTGGTCATTTTTGGGTACAATGGCCTATAATGGGTTGGGGAATCGGATTACTCTGCCATGGATTATCTTTATATAAGAATGGTCCCTGGGGTGAAAACTGGAAAGAACGAAAAATAAAAGAATTAATGGATAAAGAATAATTTTTTTATCATTTTAGTTTATATCGCAAACTAGTTTATATCAAAAAACAATGATATATATATATTTAAGACTATTTTTCTCTATAATTATCTTGTCTTGTTGCATGGGGATGTATGCTCAAAATAAAATATCAGGGGAGATTGTGGACAGAAGCAACTCTCCTATTCCGGGTGTATTGATCAGTTTTAATAATAATTCAATCCGGACAACATCAAATATGAGTGGAAAATTCATCTTAAACTATTCTGATACAGTAAAGAATCGTAGAATCTATTTCGAAGCATTCGGATACAAAAATAAATCAGTTATATTCAATAAAACCAAACTGAAATCCGCGTGATACTTATCGATAGTACTTACAATTTACAATCTGTAACTGTTTCTGCTCCAAAATACGGACGCTTCAGCGATTATTCGGCACAAACAATTCAAATGTCATCTTTTGATATTGTGACCAACCCGGCTGCTATGGCCGATATGATCGGAAATATGCGTGTTTTACCGGGAGTACAGGTCAATGATAATGACGGGAGGCTGATCATTCAGGGAGGCAGTTCTGAAGAATCACAAATCTATATCAAGGTTGTGCGGGTAATGAATCCATACAACCTGTCTTCTAAAATCACGGGGGTACGAACACGTTTTTCATCGGATCTATTCGAAGGAGTTGCCCTTCAATCAGGAGGTCATAATGCCGAATTCGGACAGGCTTTGTCCGGAATAGTAAATCTGAACTCCAAAGAAAAGAAACATATTGAATCTAAAACAGATATTGGACTCTCTTCTGTTTTTGCATCTCTTACACACATGGACCAAAAACCATCATATTCTTATCGGGGAAGCATTAACTATGTAAATGTGGGACCCTACCAAAAATTGGTTCCCGATGATTATAACTGGGATAAATATCCGGAACAGATTACTGCAGATCTGTATTTCACTAAAGAATTTTCACCTAAGACTAAATTGATCACTCAGGCTCAATTCAGCAGCTCTGCAATGAATTACACTTTTGAAAATGTTGACAGTATTCCTTTTGCAAACGATACAAAAGAAATTTATTTTTATGCTCAGGCAAATCTTTACCATCTTTTTGACAAGAAATGGAGTTTGTCTATTGGTAGTAATCTGATTATTGATGAAATATCCGCCACTGAAGTCCAATATAAAGGAGATCGAGTGGAAAACTCTAATATATGGAATCACAATAAAATAACCTTACAATATTCGTCCGGAAAAATAACAAACAGAACAGGTGCAGAATACATCGTAAATCCATTCAATGAAACTTATTTTCTAAAAGGGAGCAATTACAAAACAGATATTAAAAGTAATCTGATTGGTGTATATAATGATACAAAGTTATTTTTAAACAGCAATCTAACAATGAATCTGGGATTAAGAGGCGAATATTCACCTTACTTAAAGCAATTCAACCTGGCCCCAAGAGCCTACATCGGTTACCGCTTGAACAGAGAAAACATTATCTCTGCATCGTTTGGAGAATATTTTCAACTTCCATCGCTGAGTTATCTGAAATTATCAAATGATATTGATTTCGCTTCAGTTGATAAAGGAACATTATCCTACAGTTACGTAGAAAAAAGGAGTAAATTCCAACTAGATACTTATTACAAAAAATACAAAAACGCATTAACTTACAATCAAGGAGAGTTCACGCCTATCAATATACAAAATAATGGCTATGGTTATGGATGGGGAGCTGATGTATTCTGGAAGAGTAATTTTCAAGCTTTGGAATACTGGTTGACATATTCGTACAGCAATACAGAAAAAAAATACGCTTATTTTTCTGAAAAAATTGCACCGAATTACGCTGCTGATCACACATTCAATGTTACATTAAAATATTGGATCGGATCTTTGAAATCCTTAACTGGAATAAACTATAATCTATCATCGGGAACACCATACTACAATCCATCAGCTCCTTATGATAAATTAGGTACAACTCCCTACAGGAACAGACTGGACATTGCATGGTCATTCCTTCCAAAACCCAACATCATCATTCACTTCGGATGCCAAAATGTATTAGGGTACAAAAACATCTATGGGTATGACTACTCACAAATCAATCCGGGAGTAAAGAAAGCTATTTCAACTCCGGATTCCAGATTTTTCTTTATCGGATTATTTATCACATTTAGTCACGATAAAAAACTGAATCAACTGAAAAATTTATAAAACTTACAACTTATTACTTAAAAATTAAAAACATGAAAACAAAACTAGTTTTACTGATGGTATTTATTGCAGGAATAATGAATGCACAAAACAAATTGACAATCGTAGTCGATGGGATTGAAAAAACAAAAGGACAAATCCTTGTAGCTGTGTACGAAAAAGACAATTTCCTAAAAAAACCAGTCTATTTCGGACGTGCAAAAGTAGAAGGAGAGACCGTCGATGTACTTATTGAAAACGTCAAACCGGGAGAATATGCAATTTCTCTGTTTCAGGACGAAAATGAAAACATGAAATTAGACATGGGCAGCTTTGGTCCTACTGAAAAATACGGGTTCAGCAATAATGCAAAAGGAACGATGGGCCCTCCTAAATATGAAGATTGTAAATTTACCGTTGAGAAAGATGAAGATTCCGAAATATCGATCACTGTTATATGACGCACGATCTTCTGCATCATATCAAATCAATATGAAATATAAATTTATCAGATTTTAAAATATTTTTCATCGATTTTATTATTATATTTGCAGCTGTTTGCGCACACGGCAAAACCACAGCAAAATATTTCAACTAACTTTATTTATAAAATCATGAGAAAATCCCTACTTAAACGATCTTTTACAGGGTTCTTTATGCTTGCATTGATTGCAATGCTGTTCCCTGTAAAATCAAATGCCCAATTCAAAAAGTCCACCTGGGAAAGCAATGAACAATTCAAGCTGGCCATTGCCGGTTATAGTTTTGTGAACTTTGACCTGGATTCGACTCTCAAAATGATGAAACGAATGGATGTCCATTACCTCTGCATCAAAGATTTTCATCTTCCTCTCAAAAGTACTGATGCCGAAATTGCAGCCTTCCACGCTAAACTGAAAGAATATAATGTCACTGGCTATGGAGTAGGTCCAATTTACATGAAAACAAAAGAAGAAGTTGACAATGCTTTCGCTTATGCAAAAAGAGTCGGAGTCAAACTCATTGTTGGAATTCCTAACGTAGAGCTACTACCTTATGTGGACGAGAAAGTAAAAGAATACGACTTCAACTATGCTATTCATATCCATGGTCCGGACATCAAATTATTTCCGAATGCGAAAGATGTTATTGATCATGTAGGCCATTTGGATCCTCGCATTGGAATGTGCCTTGATATTGGCCATGACACCCGCGATAGTTTCGATCCTAGTGAAGACCTGAAAAGATATAGCGATCGTGTTTTTGATGTCCACATTAAAGATGTAACATCAGCCAGTAAAGCAGGTTCAACCTGCGAAATGGGACGCGGAATCATCGATATTCCTAAGTTTGTGAGAACACTTAGAGAAGTGGGATATACCGGAGCTTGTAGCCTGGAATTCGAAAAAGACATGAAAAATCCACTGGCAGGATTAGCTGAGTCTATCGGTTATTTCAGAGGTGTTATCGACGCTACAAAACCAAATGTTTTTTGTCCTGAATATATCAAAGCTACCATGTTGAAAGCTGCCGAATGGCAAATAAAACATCCTCGCCACAAACAATGGGACTGGACAAACGGAGCTTTCTATGCGGGTGTTTTCGCAGCATGGAAAACAACAGGATCTAAAGATCTTTACAATGCAATGATGGCTGTTGGCAAAGACTCTACACAATGGAAACCGGGGCCTCGTTGGTATCATGCCGATGATATAGCTATTTGCCAAATGTATTTGGATATGTATCGCATCACGAAAAAGAAAGATATGCTCAAAGCAACGGTCGATACCGTTCAAAAATTCATGAAAAATCCATACCCGGTCCGAGGTATTGAAACAATCAAATGGTGGTGGTGTGATGCCTTATTTATGGCTCCTCCTACTCTTTCCAAATTGGGTGTAATTACCGGAGACCAAAAATACCTGGCAGCTAATGACGAATACTTCAAAGAATGTTATAATCTACTATATAACAAAGAGGAAAAACTTTTTGCCAGAGACTTGAATTATGTGATTAAAAAAGATGGAAAAGATAGGTACGAAGCTAATGGCAAACGCATTTTCTGGTCTCGTGGTAACGGCTGGGTAATGGGCGGACTTGTACGGGTATTGGAAGAATTGCCAAAGAACTACGTGGAACGTCCTTTCTATGAGCAACTATTCAAGGAAATGTCAGAAAAAATTGCATCCATCCAACAAACCGATGGTTTATGGAGAGCAAGTTTGCTTGATCCCGAATCTTATCCGGGAGGTGAAGTCAGCGGGTCAGGATTTTTCTGCTATGCTCTGGCATGGGGTATCAACAATGGTTTACTGGACAGAGGCACCTATCTTCCGGTAGTGGAAAGAGCATGGAAAGCGTTGAACGGTTGTGTTAACAGCAGTGGCCGTGTAGGCTGGGTACAACCTATCGGAGCCGATCCTCGCAAAAATTTCACAGTAAACAGCTGGGAAGTATATGGAACCGGAGCTTTCTTATTGGCAGGAAGTGAAATAATCAAATTAAATCCGCAAACAAAAGTTTCAAAATAATTTGAAATAACAAAATAAAGAACTCCAATTTTTAAGTTACTTTAATCTATTTGTAACTTTAAAATTGGAGTTTTTTTATATAAACAAATAATAATAACATTCTTTAACAACAAAACAATTATAATTCATTTGCACATAACATATACGATAGTATCTTTGCAGAAATAGATTCTGCCAAATAAATATTACCAAAATTATTTATTAACTATTAATGCTTAACCTTTTATGAAATCCATCTATTTCAACGCAGAGTCAGTTTACCCTGCCTCGCTGTTATTATCATCATTCCTGTCTGCCATCATTATGTACGCCTACATGGAAACACGCAGAGTCAATCTCAAGAAAAAACTTTTGGAAAAAGAGAGAATTGAAAAGATACTTATTGATAAAAAAGATTTATTTATTGAAATGCTCAATCATCGGTTTGCCATATCAAAACAAATCCTTATTATGAACTCATCCCCAATTCAGGATCAAAAAGAAGAACGGACTTTGATTAAAATAAATGAACTTTTCTATGGACAGGCCGATATCAATTTCAACAATGAAGAATTTTATGATTTGCTAAACGAAATACACGGGAATTTTTCAATTAAAATTTCCGATTTTTTCCCAGATCTCAATGAAGAAGAAATTCGTATTTGTTGCTTATTACAAGCAGGATTCAACACTAGTAATATTTGCTTCATCCTCAGATATGCCCCTATCACAATCCGGATCAAGAAAACAAAAATCAGAAAAAAATTAGGGATCACAGATGGTGGGGACATTATAAACTTTCTAAATGAATTTATAGAAAAACAAGAAGAGAAAAGAAAACAAGAGAAAGAGAAAAGGGAAAAATCATTCTTCTATAGTTGGTTCAGCAATAAATTAATGTGAATGATCTAAAAATAAAATTGATTCCGGTCCCATATTAAAAAGCAAATCTATAATACTTAAATTTGATTGAAACCCAAACTTGGAACCAAAAACCTGATAATAGGGTTTAAAATCCGAATGTAACGGATTTTTTTTAGGATGGATTGTTTCTCTAAAATCATTTGCAAGCAACAAACCTAGAGCATCACTTCCTGTAACACAATAAGAAGAGGTATAACAAACATTCGGCTCAATATCAATTAAACGGCATATTAGCTCCCTCAAAGCTTCATTAAAATCAAACAAAAATTCATATTTCCGTTCATAAAAAGGACGAAAATCATCTTCGTAGTACTCAAAAAAGGGAGTGGAATTATATGCCGAAACGATCGCATTCCAGTGCAAGTGCCGCCAATTGTCATGCTCGGATATTCGTATATCTTTTGTCAGGCATTTAGAAGAAGTCGTTTTTTCAATAGGAATACTCAATACCTGCAGACCATTAGCCGATGCAATAACACAACGGTTACGATAAGTCTGCTTAACGTAGTTACAATATTTTTCTACAATAATTTTATCGAATTCAGCCAGGCATTTGTAATAATCAACAGGAGCCAAATAAGCAGTCGATAACCAAACAGGGATATCAATCATTACCAACCCACTTGAACAAACGTTTCCAACGGATTCCACCATTAAATAAGCTACGATCCTTGTCTGTAGAAAGCCAAACTAAAATTGGTTTGCCAACAACGTGATCTTCCGGGACAAATCCCCAAACCCTGGAATCAGACGACCTGTGGCGATTATCTCCCATCATGAAATAATAATCTAATTTGAAAGTATAGCTACTTACCTGCTGGTCATTAATATAAACTTTATCACCATCTGTTCTCATCGTATTTCCTTCATAATTGATAATACAACGAGAATAAAGGGCAATGTTCTCCGGAGTTAACGAAATAGCAGCTCCTTTGTTTGGTATCCATATAGGCCCGTAATTATCTCTGGTCCATCCGGTTTTCAGACGATAACCCGGATAAAAATAATTCCCGCCGAAGCCTTCTGGTTCAAGAACAACCGTTTTTACTAGATTACTCCTCTTAAGCTCAGCTAAAGCCTCTTTTGTAAGAGGAATTCTATAAACAGGATTATACGTCCCTGAACTATTAGGTTTAAATCCTAGCATTTCAAACGAACTGGAAGCACTTTCTACATTATTATACAAAATACGGTCTTCCTTGCTTACATTAAACTTTCTGAATTGTTCATCTGACAAGAAAGCGCCTGTAGTCTCTACAAAATAACCTAACTGCATTTCCTTCGGATCCTCTAAGGAGTTTCCATTGATATAGACCGTATTATCTATAATCTGCAAACTGTCTCCAGGCATCCCCACACAACGTTTCACGTAGTTCTCACGCCTGTCAACCGGCCGATAAACAACATCTCCAAAAAACTCTTTATTTGACAATACCGCATCCCGGCCATACTCATCACACCATTGATAATAATCCGGATTTGATTGTTTTAAGGCGACAGTATCACCTGCAGGAAAATTGAAAACCACTATATCATATCGTTTCACAGTACCAAAGCCTTTCAATCTATGATACGACCATTGTGGCCATTCAAAATATGACTTACAATTCAAAATCGGCAAAGTATGCTGAGCAAGAGGAAACGACAAAGGAGTATTAGGTACACGCGGTCCGTAACTTAATTTGCT
>JAVBUX010000076.1:0-12945 GCA_031554915.1 Bacteroidales bacterium
ATCCTTTCAACGGATTGGATCTGAACATGGGGAACCTGTCTAAATTATCCAATGCAAAAACCCGCTCTATCAGTCCGGAAAATAGAACTGGAGAACCGGGTAAGGGAGGAATGGCCGATCCGATAGCCGATAAAGGCAAAAGAAACATTGCAAATGCGGCTCAAAATGCACGTGACCTGGGAGTCGGATGGAAAGTAAACCCTTATTTGGATATTCAGGGAGGAGAAACCGTCACAATCGCTGAAATTGAAGGTCCGGGAGCAATCCAGCAAATATGGATGACCCCCACCGGAAACTGGAGATTCAGCATCCTTCGTTTTTATTGGGATGGAGAAACAGAACCGTCTGTAGAATGTCCTGTAGGTGATTTTTTTGCAAGTGCTTACAATGAATTCGCTCAATTGTCATCATTGGCAGTTTGTGTAAATCCGGGTAGTTCTTTTAACTGCTATTGGAAAATGCCCTTCCGCAAAAAATGTAAGATCACCATGGAAAATATCAATTCCGAATCTATGCGTTTATACTATCAGGTGAATTATACTATAACTGAAGTGAGTGAAGATGAAGCCTATTTCCATGCACAATTCCGGCGTTCGAACCCGACACAGGGATCTATCCACACTCTGATCGATGGAGTCAAAGGAAAAGGTCAATACGTTGGGACTTATCTTGCCTGGAGAGTTCATGACAACGCCTGGTGGGGAGAAGGTGAAATCAAGTTTTATATGGATGGCGACAAACAATTCCCAACTATCTGCGGAACCGGAACTGAAGACTATTTTTGCGGATCTTATAATTTCGAGAACAAAAAGACAAAACAATATCAGGAATATACAACCCCTTATGCCGGACTACATCAGGTAATACGTCCTGACGGACTTTACAATGCGGTACAAGGTTTCGGAATGTATCGCTGGCATGTACTTGACCCAATTCGTTTTGAAAAAGATCTGAAGGTGACCATTCAGGATCTGGGTTGGAGACACGATTGGAGGTATAACAATCAAAAATCCGATATTTCATCAACTGTTTTCTGGTATCAAAAAGAGCCTCATGCGAAGTTCCCTGCACTCCCTAAAAAGGATGATCTTGAGATTCCCAAATGGAACTAATCGACTTCTTTTAAAAATATTTAATACGAAATGGCCTGGCTATATTTGATTTTAGGTGGTTTATTTGAGATCGGTTTTACTACCTGTCTGGGTAAAGTAAAAGCAAGTTCCGGAAAAGAAATGATAATTTGGTTTCTCGGTTTTTTGATTAGTTGTTCTTTGAGCATGTATCTGCTATATAAAGCATCTCAAACTATTCCGATGGGAACATCTTATGCTGTTTGGGCTGGGATTGGAGCTGTCGGTGCGGTATTGGTCGGTATATTTTTCTTCAAGGAACAAGCTGATTTTTGGCGTTTATTTTTCCTCTTCACCCTGATCGCATCTATTGTAGGGCTCAAGTTCGTAACCAATTAAAACGTTTCACACAGATTTCACAAATAAATTCTGTGAAATCTGTGTGAAACAAAATTATTATCAAATCGAATATCCATCAGCGTACGTCTTAGTCAAGAACACATCTGCTTCAGGATCATCCTCAAATTTTTCTACCTGAGGGTTCCATTTCAACGGACGTTTCAAGGTATAAGCAAGATTACCCAGAGTACAAACAATACAAGTATGGTGCCCTATTTCCACAGAAACAATCGGATCTACTTGTTTTTGTACCGACTCAATAAAGTTCAGCTGGTGAGGTATCTTCGTTTCATAAGCTCCTTCCGTCACTTCTACTTTGGGAGGCAACAAACTATCATCAGAAGCAAGGAAGTGTCCTCTGGAAACTTCAATCCACCCTTTGTCACCCCAAAATTTCACGCCCTTAGTCTGTTTTTCATTAAATGGTTCTTCCGTCATTACGACTCCATTCTCATATTTAAAAGTAAGAAATTTTGTATCTTTAGATCCTGCAGGAATAATTTCGACAGGACCACTATCATCCATACCTAATCCCCACTGAGCAATATCAAACATGTGAGCACCCCAATCGGTCGTATAACCACCACCCACTTCAGAGTACCAACGCCATGCACCCCAGATCTTTTCGTTTTCTTCCGGTTCGAGAGAAATTGGCGGATTTAGCTCATGATTATAATGCATGTATTGTGATGGACCTAACCAAAGTGGCCAGTTCAAGCCGGCAGGAACCGGTTCCTCCTGAAGATCGTATGGTTTTGGAGGAGCGCCTACACAAGCATTCACTTTTTCAATCTTACCTATTTTGCCTTCCTGAACCATTTTCACAGCATGCTGGAAGTTAGGATCCGAACGTTGTTGGCTACCCACAGCTAAAATTACATCATTCGTACGTACCGCTTTTACAAGCTCTTGACCTTCTTTAATTGTGAATGTTAACGGTTTTTCTAAATAAATATCTTTCTTAGCCTTACAAGCTTCAATGGCAATAAAAGCATGCCAATGATCAGGTGTTGCAATAACTACTGCATCGACATCCGGGTTAGCAAGCAGATCTTTGTAGTTTTCGTACATTTGCACATCAATGACTTCCGGTGTTTTTCCTTCCTTAACAGCCTGTTGATTATAAAAATCTGTTACCCGTTTAACAAAACGCTGGCGTTTAATTTCATAGACATCACAACCGGCAACAACTTTCACTCCGGGAATACCCATAAATCCGTTTAACAGAAACATCGACTGTCGTCCTAATCCGATAAATCCCATACGGATAAACTCACTCTTAGCCTCTCCAGCTGCTTGCTTTTTACATCCCACCAATTGAGGGAAGGTGGCAAATCCTACTGCTCCTATTGCGGCAGATCTTAAAAAATGTCGTCTTGAAATTGTGTTTTTCATATCATAGAAATTTAGTTGTGTAACATAGAAGCGGGATGAATTCATTTTATGTGGAACATGAAAAATATACCGGTTCAGTTATTCCTGATTAATTAGATTGTAATAGGTCGTTTAATAACTGATCAAGAGTTTCTTCACTCAATTTTTTTGCAATAATTTCTTTCTTGCTATCCAACAGGTAGATAGATGGTGTTGTCGCTGTATTATAAAATTGCCAGTAATAAGACGTACGGTCAGGATCCCAAAGGTTATACCAATAGTCACCTGTTAAGTGATGCGTATTGATAAAACTCAGCCATTCTTTTTTGTCGGTTAACAGATATACACAAACGATGTCCAGGCCTTTATCCTCATACTTTTTATACAGTTTATCGTGAATTGCAGGGATTTCTTTTTTACAATGTCCACACTCCGGTTCAAAAAAACAAAGCAGGGTATATTTCCGACCTACACTGTAAAGATCCACTCTCCGGTTCAGAGAGTCCTGCAAAGGAAGATCTCTGGCCTTCATCCCGACTCTGTTAAAGCGAACTTTTCCGTATTCAGACTTGATATCCGAAAGAAATGCCGAATCAGCCCAATTAGCCAAACCTTTCAAATAATAATCTTCAGCCAATTTAGCCCAGACATTCTCCATCCCCATCAGATCACTTTGCAATGCCTTATTAGTCAATTTCGACAACATCAACTGATAACAGGTAGAATCTTTCATCGTTTTTGCAACCAGACGAGAAGCAGCATTAGCTAAAGAATCAGGAATACCTTCCACCTGCTTATCCATATAAGTATCTATCTTCTGAGGGAAATAATTGGTAAACCAAAACCGCTTGTCCTGCAGATTAATATTATCAAAATAATGATCTTTCAGGTAATAAAATTCATCCCTTGCCTCATCCTGTGTTTTAGGAGATGGATAAGGACCTGTCATCACAGGCTCCAGGCCTTTGAAGAACAACGAAACCCATTGATCTTTATGTTGAGTAAAAAAAGTTTCCTGAAAACCCTGTACTTCCTTGTTCAGAGCGTCCATCTTTTCAGAGATTGCAGAATAATCCTTATTCGCAGCCTGTAATGCCTTACCTTCCTCATACAATTTCATCCGATCTTTTTGCTTACCGGAAAGGAAACGTACATATTCGGCAAATGCAATCGACTGAGGCGCACCGGATACTTTATTTCCACCAACGAAATCCACCGTATCGACCTCTATTTGAATCACTTGATTATCAGACAACAACACATCGAAATATTTTGTACTGTCGATATAAATCATGTACAAACCCTGATCCAGTTTTTCTGGTTGTATAAAAGCTCCGATCCCCTTATCTGATAAGCGCAAAGAATCTTTTTTATAGATCCTCCCATTAAAATAAGAACATAAAGCCAGTTCAGTATTTTTCAATTGAGGCGCTCTGAGTGAGATATTCAAACCATTACTCATGGCACTTGAAGTCCACACTATTGCAAAAGTAAGAATAATAAAAAATTTATATTTCATTTGTCTTCTCTTTTAACCATTTCTGTTCTTCCTCTTTTAATTCCGGAGAAAGAATTTCATATACTTTTTGATGATAACTATTTAACCAATCTATTTCTTCTTTTGATAATAACGACTTATTTATCGGGTTCTTATCTATCGGACATAATGTCAATGTTTCGAACCGATAAAACTCTCCAAAAGAGGTTTCCTCTGCTTTTTCCACAAGAATTAGGTTTTCAATACGAATACCATACTCTCCTGCCCGGTAAACACCCGGTTCATTCGAAGTGACCATTCCAGGCATCATCACAACCGGATTATGCTCCATGCGGATACTTTGCGGTCCTTCATGAACATTTAGAAAATGTCCGATACCATGCCCTGTCCCGTGCAAATAATTCAATCCGTTGTCCCATAGAGCTTTTCTGGCCAAAATATCCAATTGAACACCTTTCGTTCCTTTCGGAAATTTAGCCATGGACAGATCTATATTGCCTTTCAGAACCGCTGTATAATCATTTTTCATGGAATCACTAAGCTCTCCGGCAGCAAAAGTCCGTGTTATATCTGTTGTCCCATCAAAATATTGAGCTCCGGAATCGACCAGCAGCAAACCTTTTTGCTGAATTCTTGCGTTCGTTTCTTTTGTTGCACTATAATGGACAATTGCTCCATGTTCAGCATAACCAACTATAGAAGAGAAACTTTCTCCAAAGTACATCGGCTGCTGACTACGATATTCCCGTAGTTTTTCCTCAACATCGAGTTCCGTTATGGTTTCTCCTTTTTTTAATGCTCCCTCAAACCACATCCAAAAGCGAACCAAAGCGACACCATCTTTCTTCATCGCATTACGAAAACCGGAGATTTCCGTATCATTTTTGATAGTTTTAAGCATGTCCACCGGATGAATAGGAACCGGTATCACCTGACATTCTCCCGGGACTGCCTCAAAAAGGGCGGAATTAATCTTCAACGGATTAATCAACAACCGAACATCCGAGTTTAAATTCCGGACATAATCCGTAATTTTCTCATAATCAGCAAAAACCACGCCTTGTAATTTCAAATAATCGACGATCTCAGTGTTTAATTTTTCCGGATTAATGAAAAGGACCACTTCATCGTCAGAGATGTAGGCATAACTTACCACCAGGGGATTATAATCGATATCATTCCCCCGAATATTAAAAAGCCAGGCAATCATATCCAATGCAACCAGAATCGTAGCATTTGCCCCTTCCCGATGTATTTCTTCCAAAACCCGGCTTTTTTTTTGTTTTGTATCCAAACCGGAAATTTCTCCAGGCAACAAAAATGCTTTACTCGTCGGAATTGCAGGACGATTTTTCCAAAGTACATTCGGAGAGAATCCCGTATTCAATTTCAAATTTTGCGAACTAAGGTATAATTTCAAGTCTTTTATATCTGAAGCCGGGAAAACTGAACCGTCAACTCCGACAACAGTCCCTTTTTCCAATTCTCCGCCTAACCATTCATTTATTGTGGGCATACCCGGCATTCTGTCCTTGAAAAGCTGAATTCCCGTACCAACCAATTGAGCCTCCGCCTGAATAAAATAACGAGAATCTGTCCATAATCCTGCGTTATCTGCAGTAACAACCACTGTTCCAGCAGAACCTGTAAATCCGGATATCCACTCCCGTGTTTTCCAACATGCAGCCGGATACTCGCTTAAATGAGGATCGGTACTGGGAATAATGCAAGCAGAGAGACCCTCCGCCTGCATTAATTTTCTAAGATCCGATATTCTTTTTACAATACCCATTGTCTGTTCTTAATATTTGTATCCTGCTTTTGAAACTGCTTCCTGCGGTTTAGCAATCGGCACCAATGTGAATCCCCAATTATAGTCCTCATTTGCAAAAATGGAGTACTTTGGTTGAGGCTTATCCCCCCAGCTATTAAATCCTGCGACTCCACATTGTTTCATATCCACACATACTTCAACAAAATTTCGTGGATGAATATCTGCAGAATGTGTTTGTTTTGGCAAGAAATCTTTAGCAGCAGCATAATCTTTATTTGCTCTGGATTGAGGAGATTTATTGTCCCATTGATAATCTGCATCCGATTCCTGTGAATCAAAATCTTCCACAGAATTCCTCAAAGCATTGAATCCTATCGTATTATCAGCTTCGATCAACAAACCCTTTCCTCCTTTCATATTCAATGCCACCCAACGGGTATCGGTGTGATGTCCGTTTTCCTGTGGACGCACATACGCATAATACATATCATCGGCGGTAGTTGAATACTGGCCAATCAAAGTTCCTTTATGTCTGTCCAGATAGTTTTCTTCCGGTCCACGACCAAGATATTGCACCTGATTCATTTCTGCAGGCAATCTGAACCGAACACCAATACGAGGAATCTCCAAACGGGTATCAGCCCTCCTGGCACGGGCTAAAGCTCCGCTAGCCGATTCTGTTGCTGTTTTTTCATCTTCTGCCTCAGCCAACTGAACACCCTGGGCTGTAACGGATTCGTATTTTACAGTAACATTCACAACTCCGGAAGGATAGACATGATATTTCACAAGATAGTGATTACCCAACGGCAAACGATATGTCACATTTACATCTACTCCATCACCTTGTTTTGCAAGCGTAGCCTGAGCTTTGAAATTTTTACTGGCTTCTTTCCATATTTGTAAACGGTATGACATTCTATTTCCATAATCATTATCATTAGGTCCTCTCCAGAAATTAGGCTGGATACCAAAGCCTTCACTAAAATATTCTTGTCCGTCAACCTGATAGGAAGTAACCAATCCTGATTTTTTATTAAATACAAACTTAACTTTGGATGAGAAGACTGTTAGTATATCTCCTGACTCAGCCATCGCCAATTGCGGTCCGGAAGCCTTATAATCTTTTTTATCGCCTCGAACAGGCAGCTTAAATTGCTCTATCGCAACAACATAATTAGCAGGCACTAATAATTCAGCTTTTTTAGACCGGACTTCAAAATTCACAAAATATTCAGAAGCCGGTTTCACTTTTATCTTAGATACCGGGAGATTGACAACTAAAGACTGTTGTGGCTCCAGATCAACAGCAAGTACACCAGATTGAAGCACTGCCCCATTCTCCATGATATTATACTGAATCTTATAATCCCTTAAATTAGAGAAATAAAACCGGTTAATCACCTTGAATTCTCCTTTATCCAGGTTTACAGCTTCAAACGCCACATTTTGATGCACATATTTTACTTCGGCCATTGCCGGATGAGGACTCTGATCAGGACTAATTAATCCATCTGCAACAAAATTACCATCTGAAGGTTGATTTTCTCCGAAATCACCACCATAGGCCCAGATCTCCCTTCCTTTTTTATCTTTGATTTTCACAGCATGATCAATCCATTCCCAGATATAACCACCCTGTAAATTCGGATATTTATAGATCTGCTCCCACTGATCGGACAGGTTTCCATTGGAATTACCCATAGCATGAGAGTACTCCGAAGGCACGTATGGGCGATCCCACAAAGATTGTCCTTGTCTTTCGAATTCCGCTGTTGATGGATATTGAGGGACTATCATATCCGTATTCCATTCACTCAAGGCCCTTTCATAGCATACGGGGCGTTTCATCAGGTCTTTATCCAGGTCCTTCAACAAAACATATCCGTTATAGAAATTATAACCGTTACCAGCCTCATTTCCCAAAGACCAAATCGTTACAGAAGGATAGTTTTTATTGCGTTCAAACATATTAGTAAAACGAGACAAATGGCTCTTCAAAAAATCCGGGTTATGTCCCAAAGTTCCTCTTTTACCTCCATCTTCATGTCCGAGAGCACCTTTTCTCATATCATCCTGGTAAATGGTATAATACATACCATGCGATTCTACATTTGCTTCATCATACACATACAAACCATATAAATCGCACATTTCATAGAATTTCCGGTCCTGAGGATAGTGAGATAAACGTACCGTATTGAAATTATGCAATTTCATCAGTTCGAAATTACGCTTCATTTCTTCCGGCTTAATGTAGTGTCCTCTGAAAATAGTTTCGTGGATATTTGTACCTTTAAGTTTGACCGGTTGCCCGTTAACAAAAAACAATCGCGCTTTTCTTTGCACTGTATTTCCATCACGTCCTTTAACGAACATGATATGATCACTTTCTTTGATTTCGATCCGGCGGAAACCGACATGGAAAGGCACCACTTCAGCAACTTTACCTCCCTGTTCTATTGTGATTAATAACTTATACAAATTCGGATGTTCCGAAGTCCAGGTCAGGACATTATTAAATGTGTAATTAAAGTTTACAGTCCCTGAACTACCCTGTGGCACAGATAATGACTTGGTTTCGGTAACTACAACTTTTCCATTGGCATCCAACAATTCGTATTTAACAGACGCATTCTGAGCAACAGAAGTGGCATTTTTCACATCGACACCCAGCTTAAAAATTCCATTTTTGTAGGTATCATCCAATGTGGACACTACACGAAAATCCCGAACAGCAGTTTTAGGTTGCGACCAGATAAAAATATCCCTCTCAATACCACTCATTCTCAAAAAATCCTGACATTCCAACCATGAACCTGTACTCCAACGGAAGATTTTTAAGGTCAATACATTTTTGCCTGTTTTAATATATGGGTTAATCAAAAATTCCGCAGGATCTTTGGAATCTTCGCTGTATCCGACCTCTTTCCCGTTCAGATAAACATAAACTCCTGACTTTGCCCCTGCAATATGCAAAAAGATATCACGGCTCATCCAGTCCGCAGGAATCTCGATATCACGACGATAAACTCCTACCGGATTTTCTTCCGGCAAAACAGGAGGTACCGGATTATAAGTATTGAATTCATACGGGTGATTCACATAAAATGCCTCGCCAAATCCCTGTAATTCCCAATTACCAGGAACCTGAATATCCGACCAACCGGAAAGATTCACATTTACATCTGTAATATTTGCCGGCAATTTCTTATAGGCATCTACAAAAAAGAATTTCCATGTTCCGTTAAGCAAATAATAATACGGACTATTTTCATACTTGAGCGTCAATGCATTAGAGGCATTACTATAGCTCATAAAAGTAGTTCTGGGAGCTTCTTTATTTACTGCAACTACATTTACATCTTTCCAATAAGGAAGCTCTTGTGATTGAAGATTAACTAAAAGCATAAATAAAAAACCAATGCTTATCCCTGTCACTTTTTTTGTCAAATTCATAAATTTCATACTAAAATATTAATCAATAACATACCAATTAAACGGCATTAACACATAAAATTCACTCATTTTACTTTGATACGGAACAAAGATACTATTTTATTTATTAACGGCAATATCGAAATCCAACTGGTTATTATTGCTAACTAAAAATAATCATGTATCTTTGTAACCCAGTTTGTCCGTTGAATAATAAATTAGGAACAACGAGTGAATATAGTAATTGATCAGGGAAATACTTCGACTAAGATAGCCATGTATGAAGGACGCAAACTGCTTGCTTCTTTCATATTCAAACCACTGCATATAAACAAATTAACAAAACTAATAAATGAGTATTCCCCTTCTCAGGGTATATTCAGTTCTGTTGCAGATGTCAATCCCGATATAATTGCTTTTCTAAACGAAAAACTGAATCGGTTCATCATACTGGACGATAAAACACCCGTTCCAATAACGATACAGTACAAAACGCCGCAAACGTTAGGGCGAGATCGAATAGCTTCTGCTGTAGCCGCTTACATAAAATATCCAGATCGTAATTTGCTGGTTATAGATGCCGGAACTGCTATCACTTACGATTTGATACAAGCCGGAGGAATTTATTCCGGAGGAAATATTTCTCCAGGAATGACCATTCGTTTTAAAGCATTGAATAATTACACAAAACGGCTCCCTATGCTGGATGAGAACGGGGATACCCCTGAACTGGGATATGATACGGAAACAGCAATCAGATCCGGAGTTGTAGAAGGTGTTTTAAAAGAAATAAATGCTTATATAGATGAATTCAGAATAAAATATCCGGATCTTTTGGTTTTTTTAACAGGAGGACACTCATTTTATTTTGAAACAAAATTAAAAAAATCCATCTTTGCAGACGGAAATTTAGTCCTCAATGGATTAAATGAAATCTTGAATTATAAATATGTATAGAATTAAGACAATTTTATTGCTCGCATGTCTAACTCTCATGCCGGCTTTTTTATCAGCTCAGAATAATACGAATTCACCGTACTCCAGATATGCGTACGGGGTACTCTCCGATCAGTCATTCGGAGCTCAGAGAGCAATGGGTGGTATTGGAATCGGGCTGCGTGACTCCAAAATGATTAATCCGTTGAATCCTGCGGCTTTCTCCAGTGTTGATTCCATGACATTTATGCTTGATATGGGCATCACAGGACAATTAGCATGGTTTGACGACAATGGAAATAAAGAAAGTAAAGTCAATGGTAACATTGAGTACATTGCCATGCAGTTCCCCCTCCATAAGGGATTAGGTATGGGACTGGGATTTAAACCAATTTCATACGTCGGTTATAATTATGGGACTACCACCAGCCAATCAGACAGTTACAAGACGTACACCACCTATAGCGGAAGCGGAGGTCTCAATCAATTTTACGGATCAATATCATATAATTTGTTCAAGCATTTCTCTTTGGGGGCAAATATCGGCTATATCTTCGGAGATATCAAACACGTACGGAACATTAATTCCAACGATGCAACCGATATGATTACAAATCTTTCCGATACTCTGCGGTCTTCAGGATTTTCTTGGGAGTTGGGATTACAATATACTCATCCTCTTAAAGATAATTCAAGAATTATAATCGGTGCAACATATACTCCAAAAACAAAGTTCAACGGAAAAGAGATGGGAACAGGAACGACTTACAATGCTACTTCCGGGATAGTTTCCTTTTCCGACCGAAAGGTAGTCAATGACTATGGATTTCAGCTGCCTCAATCATTTGGATTAGGAGCCAGCTATTCCAAACTCAACAAACTGACGGTAGGAGCCGATTTCCTTATTCAACAATGGGCTGATGCGGAATATGAAAGTAAAACAGATACATTAAACAACCGTACAAAATTCAATGCCGGTATGGAATACACTCCGGATGCCAGAAATAAAAGTTTGTTTAAACGCATGAAATACAGAGCCGGAGCTTATTATTCTGATTCTTATGTAAATGTGCAAGGATCCGGATATAAAGAATACGGAGCTTCTGTGGGGGTTGGAATTCCGATGGTGGACGATCGTTCCCGACTAAATATTACATTGGAATATGTTGCTATTCGTCCGGAACTAAAAACTCTGATTGATGAGCAGTACTTTAAATTCACTGTAAGTTATACTTTCAACGAATTGTGGTTCTACAAACGAAAAATTCAATAATATTACTACTTTTGCTCTGCATTCTTTTAATAGGATGCGGAAAAAGGAAGCCATCATTGGAAACTGTAGCTGTTGAAAAGAAGATACTTCCGATGATGCACACGGAAGACGTTTCAACTCTGATCTCCGATTCGGGAATTACCCGCTACAGGTTGACTGCCAAAATTTGGGATATTTATGTTGACAGTGTACCTGAACCCTACTGGTATTTCCCGGCAAAGATAAATGTAGAGAAATTTGACAGCCTTTTCAATGTAGAAGGAAGTCTTTCTGCAGATACTGCTTATAATTACCAAAAGCAAAAGCTGTGGAAAATTGTAGGAAACGTTAAAGTTGTCAATCTAGCCGGAGAAAAATTTGAAACTTCTGAGTTGTTCTGGAACCAAAGAGAAGGAACTATCTACACCGATAAATTTGTCCGGATTGAACGCAGAGGGGAGAAACATGAAGGCTATGGACTCCGTTCAAACGAAATGATGAGTAATTGGCAAATAGTAAATCATTCCGGAGAATTTGATATCCCTGAAGAAAATACAGATACGATTCAAACAGAAACAGAAGCTAAAAAACAATGAGTACAGGAATGTTTATCACTCAGATAATTATCATTATTCTTGTAATTCTTTTATTAAGAGAATTAACACTCAAGTCCATTCTCCGTCTTTTCGGCATAAAGCGTTTATCCCGGAAAAACATAGTTTTACCGGGAAGAAACCAGTTGGATTATTTTATACAGAAAAGTATTCAGGAATCGCCTAAAAATACAGAACTGGATAAAGAAATGGTATTATTTCAAAATGCATTGGAATTTTCTAATGTGCGAGTCAGAGATTGTATCGTTCCCCGCACCGAAATCGTAGCAGTAAGCACCTCCACCTCATTGGATGAATTGCTATCCAGATTTATCGAGACCGGATTATCTAAGATCCTTGTTTTCAAGGAAGATATCGATAATATCACAGGGTACATCCATTCGTCCGAAATGTTCACAAAGCCGAAAGACTGGACAAAAAGTATCATTTCCTTACCTTTCGTTCCCGAAAATATGGCGGCCAACAAATTGATGAAGAACATGTTGGATGAAAAAAGGAATATCGCCATCGTCGTAGATGAATTTGGAGGTACATCAGGAGTTATTACTCTGGAAGACCTGGTAGAAGAAATATTCGGAGAGATAGAAGAC
>JAVBUX010000311.1:0-8015 GCA_031554915.1 Bacteroidales bacterium
ATTGATGAAAGTGATAGGATAAGAAACGCGAGTGTTTTCTGTTTTAGAAGCTTCTTTCGAATAGTCGGGAGTTCCATCAGCTTTCACAGTTACGTTTTCCAACAAAGCATCACGACGAATAGCTCTCCAGATATCCGGTTCGTTTTCTTCGCTCAAGTCAATAACTTTAGCATAGCAACCACCTTCGTAATTGAATACGCCGTTGTTGTCCCATCCGTGCTCGTCGTCTCCGATCAAATAACGTTTTGGGTCTGCAGAAAGAGTTGTTTTTCCTGTTCCTGATAATCCGAAGAATACAGCAACATCACCATCTTTACCTACGTTAGCAGAACAGTGCATAGAAGCAATACCACGCAATGGCAGGTAATAGTTTTGCATAGCAAACATACCTTTTTTCATTTCGCCACCATACCAGGTACCACCAATGATTTGTACTTTTTCAGTCAGGTTGAACATAACATAAACTTCAGAGTTCAGTCCTTGTTCTTTCCATTGTGGGTTTGTAGTTTTAGAACCATTGAATACTACGAAATCAGGTTCTCCGAAGTTATTCAATTCGAAATGAGAAGGACGGATAAACATGTTAGTTACAAAGTGAGCTTGCCATGCAACTTCCATGATGAAGCGAACTTTCATACGAGTGTCCTCGTTAGTTCCACAATAAGTGTCAACTACATATAATTTTTTTGCAGTATTTAATTGCTTAAGAGTTAGTTCTTTACAGTGATCCCAAACATCTTTTCCAACAGGTTGGTTGATTGTTCCGTCCCACCAGATTGTACCTTCAGATACTGAATCTTTTACAATGTAACGATCTTTAGGCGAACGACCAGTAAATTTTCCTGTATCAACAGAAACTGCACCTGTATTTGTCAAAGTTCCTTTTTCAAATCCCTGGTTTGCAGGATCCATTTCAGCTTGAAAAAGCTGTTCATAAGTAGGATTGTGAACAATCTCGATGTTGCTGTTAATGCCGTACTTGCTTAAATCTAATTTTGCCATTTTAGAATAAAATTAAATTGATTTTTTATATAATTATTATCTCTCTTCTATTAAAATGCCTATATTTTAACTAAAAACGATGCAAAGGTAATATTTTACTTTCAATAAGTGGACGTAATTACGGAAAAATTTCTTCAATTAATAAAATTTATATTTTCCGCAATTAAACGTTACAGTTTCATTGTTTTGGACTTTCCTTTTTTCGTTTCATTATGAAAACGATCCACCGAAGTTACCACATATTTGACCTTCCTTTTTCCATTTTCATAAGGCAATAAATATTCCGTATCCCTCGTAATTTTTACTATTTTAGACGGATCGTCCAGGTTTGTTTTTTCTTTATCTTCAAACTTGTAGATGACGTAATACTGTGCCTTTTCCGGATTTGAAGGATCTCCATTTCTTTTCCAAAGCAATTTGTATCCATCTCTGGTCCATTCATCTTTAAGTGATTTTACATCTTTCGGACGTTTGTTATGCATGTGAGAATAAGTAGGGATCAACGCCGGATTACGTTGATAATTGCTCCTCAGACTGTCTTCTACTCCTCCGTTATTGTTGATGACTTCATAAGCCGGCCAAAAACAATTACCATAAACTGCCGGAAGGGTGCGTTCCAATTCCATCTTGCGTGTAAGTTGATTTTTATTGGGGTTCTGCAAATCTGCTGCTTTCATTGTCCGGGCAACATCCTGTCCGATGTACAAATGTGCACCATAATTATTCCGACTCCACCATTTGATTAATGTCTCATAATCAGCCGCTTTGTGGCCTATTTCCCAATAAATTTGAGGAATATTGTAATCGATCCATCCTTTTTCTACCCATAATTTGATATCGGCATACAAGTCGTCATAATTTAGTAGGCCATTGGTGTTGCTTCCGGAACCATCCGGAGTACTTTTTTGGTTACGATAGATACCAAAAGGACTGATGCCAAAACGAACCCACGGTTTGGTTAGAACAATGGTATGCTTGATTTGTTCAATCAGGGTATTGACATTATTTCGTCGCCAATCGTCTCTTTGATCCATTCTGAAGCCTTGTAGGCTAGCATAACGATAAAAACTATTATCATCGGGAAATTTTTCTCCGGCTATCGGATAGGGATAAAAATAATCATCCATGTGAATGGCATCCACATCATAGCGAGACACAATATCTTTGACTACTTTACAAATAAAATTTTTTGACTCAGGTAATCCCGGATCGAAATAAAGTTGTTTTCCATATTTGACAAACCATTCAGGATGTTGATGATAGATATGAGAAGAATGTAGAACATCACTTTCGGCGGCGGTTACACGATAGGGATTAAGCCATGCATGGAACTCCATTCCCCGCTTATGACATTCATCCACCAAAAATGCCAAAGGGTCAAAACCTCCATCGGGAGCTTTTCCCTGTGTTCCTGTCAGATATTTGCTCCAGGGTTCAAGTGGAGAGGGATATAAAGCATCAGCTGTAGGCCTTACCTGGAAGACCAGAGCATTGAAATTCAAAGCCTGTAAGTCGTCTAGCATCTTTAGGAAATAATTTTTCATTTCCTCGGACGACATAGAGCGGTATTGCCCTTGTCCGATGACATGGATCCATGCACCACGAAACTCTCTCTTAGCTGTGATTTGAGCATATCCGGAATACGAAATAGCAAATATAGTTAGGGTGAGTAAAAAAAGTCTTTTTAATTTCATGAAGATATTGTGTTTTTAAGTTGTCATTTTTTTAAATAATTCCGATAAATTCTCTATTTCACTCAAAGGCTGATCAATTTTAATTATTCCCTTGTGTATGATGATAATACGCGTACAAATTGCTTCCACTTCCGATAGAGTATGGGAAGAAAGCAAGATTGCTTTTTCTTTGCTCATATCAGACAGCAAATGATTGAATTCGTCTATTTGATTCGGGTCTAAGCCGGATGAGGGTTCATCCAGGACAAGTAATTCGGGATTCTGGATCATTGCTTGTGCCAATCCCAGCCGCTGCCGGTAACCTTTAGACAACTGAGCTATTTTTTTGTACACTTCCGGTTGAAGCCCTGTTCGAGTAATAATATTCTTTAATCTATCATTTATATTTGTACAACCAGGGTAAAGCTTTGCAACATATTCCAGATACTCAGGAATATACATCTCATCGTATAATGGATTATTTTCCGGAAGATATCCAACCAAAGCTTTTGCTTTTAATGGATTTGTATCCAGGTTGAAGTCCCCGATTTCAACAGAACCTTCGTCTGAAGACAAACATCCGGTAATAATTTTCATCGTAGTGGATTTCCCGGCTCCATTCGGGCCAAGAAAACCTACAATTTCTCCCTTATTGACAGA
Source organism: Bacteroidales bacterium (assembly GCA_031554915.1). Taxonomy (GTDB): domain Bacteria; phylum Bacteroidota; class Bacteroidia; order Bacteroidales; family Azobacteroidaceae; genus BNXB01. The sequence continues at coordinate 3,336 of JAVBUX010000311.1, forward strand.
AAATGAGACCTCATTCAAAACTTGTTGAGAACCATACTTTTTGGAGATTCGAGAGACTTTTAACGTCATTTTTGACTCATTAATGAATATAAACAAACGGCAAAGTTATCTTTTTTTATCTTTGCAAAAAAACAAAACACATAATTTTGGTGGAACGATTTCTATTAACCCTTAGTTTTACATTGATTTTTGTCACGCTATGCTGTGCTGAATCTAATGATGAGCGTCTGAAATTGAAAGCAGATTCTGCTTTGGTTTATTGTAAAAAAAACGGATTTGATACAGACCGCTGCTTTTTAATCGATATGAAAATCCATTCAGGCAAAAACCGTTTTTTTGTGTGGAGTTTTGCTGAAAATGAAATTCTGGAATCGAGCCTCTGTTGTCACGGGTGTGGAAAAGAGAGTACCGGAGCACAACCGGTATTTAGTAATCTTCCCGGGAGTAATTGTACTTCGTTGGGGAAATATAAGACAGGTATCAGATCTTACAGTAGATGGGGGATCAATGTGCATTACAAATTGCACGGTTTAGAGCCAACCAATAGTAATGCTTTCAAGCGTATTGTTGTATTACATTCCTATAATCCTGTTCCTGAAACCCAGATTTTTCCGTTTCATCTGCCCATGGGATGGAGTTTGGGATGCCCTGTTGTTTCCAATTCTATCATGAGAAAGTTGGATGCTTATCTGAAAGAGGCAAAGAAACCTGTTTTACTTTGGATTTATTACTAATCTCAATTATTTGCTGTATATTTGCCTCAACAATAAAAATAGTCAAGACATGAAATTTACTGCCCTGGCATTACCGATCTTTGATCAATCAATTACCGATTATCACAAAAGGGATGATGTGGATACTGATATTCAAAATTCTTATCCCTTCCAATCTATTGAGTATTATTTGTATCTGAAAAACTGGATAGATACCGTACAATGGCATTTGGAGGATATCATTCGCGATCCTAATATAGATGCGGTTAAAGCTTTGGAAATCAAAAGGAGGATTGACAAATCCAATCAGGATAGAACTGATTTGGTAGAAATGATCGATAGTTATTTCCTGGACAAAAACAAAGATGTTAAAGTTCTTTCTGAAGCGACTATCAATACTGAAAGTCCGGCTTGGGCTATTGACAGGCTTTCCATTCTTGCATTGAAAATCTATCACATGCAACTGGAAGTCAGCAGAACTGATGTTGACCAGGCTCACCATGACGCTTGCGAAAAGAAGCTGCAAATTCTTTTGGAACAACGGAAAGACCTTTCTACTGCTATAGACCAGTTGATTGAGGACATCGAATCCGGAAGAAAGTACATGAAAGTTTACAAACAAATGAAAATGTACAATGATCCGTCCCTCAATCCGGTGTTGTACGGTAAAAAATAAAGATGTCCCGAACTCTTGTTATCCGGTTGTCGGCGTTAGGTGATGTAGCTATGCTGGTCCCTGTCCTTTATTCGGCTGCGGCAGCATTTCCTGATGAAGAGTTTATTCTCGTTACCAAAAGTCCTCTTCTGGGAATGTTTGAATACAAACCTTCAAATGTGATTGTATATCCTGTTTTTTATAAAGATAAACATAAGGGAATCAGAGGGTTATTTCGTCTGGCAAAAGAGTTGGCTGTATTAAAACCGGATAAAATTGTGGATGCCCATGATGTCCTTCGTTCTAAATATATCCGTACTTTTTTCAGGCTAAAAGGGAAAAAAATAGAAGTTATAGATAAAGGAAAGTCTGAAAAAAAATTGTTGACCAGAAGATATAATAAGAAATTTTTCCCACTAAAGACCTCCATACAGCGCTATATGGACGTTTTCAAAGATTCCGGCTATAATTTTGAGCTGAAGTTCAGAAGTGTTTTTGAGTATGCTAATCGGGATTTCAATATGATTGAGCCAATTACCGGGGCAAAGGACTGCGTTTGGGTTGGTATAGCTCCTTTTGCCAAACACAAGGGAAAAATTTATCCTTTGGAAAAAACGGAGGAAGTGCTTAAAAATTTGAGTTCAAAACCGGATGTAAAAATATTTTTGTTTGGAGGGGGAAAAGAAGAAACTGATTTACTGAATACATGGGCAGAGCGTTATCCTTCAACTATTTGCGTTGCCGGCAAAATGAAATTTTCGATTGAACTTCTGTTAATGAGTTATATTGATGTTATGTTGACGATGGATTCAGGGAATATGCACCTGGCTTCTTTGGTTGGCACTCCAGTCGTTTCTGTTTGGGGAGCAACACATCCGTATGCCGGTTTCTTTGGATTCGGGCAAGATCCGGATAATGCCGTACAGATTGAGTTATCTTGCCGTCCCTGTTCTGTTTACGGGAATAAGCCTTGTTTCCGTAAAGATTACGCCTGTTTGAATGGTATTTCACCAGATATGGTGGTAAGAAAAATAAATGCCGTACTCAATCGTCATTCGTAATTTTTCACCAGATTATTATGAATCATATACTGGGCGCTCTGTATCATCGAAAATGAGTATTTTTTCATTTTCTCAGCTTCGTCTCTGTAATTCTCAATAATATTATCAGAAGATTGATTTTTGTAATTATACAGGCTTTCTCTTCCGTCGTTATGCCATGTGTAGAACAAACTATCACTAATACAGCCGATTGCATTATCTGCCGAAAAGAAAATATATTCCCTGTTTTTCTCCAGGAGGTCTTCCCCAAAAGTATTATTTGTATAATTGATTCCCAGTAAGCCCATTACGGTAGGGAAGATATCTATCTGTCCTGCAGGATTATTATTTACTTCCGGATTTTTTCCTGGAGCCAAAATCATCATCGGCACATGATTAAATGTTATGGCCATGTCATACAATTGTTTTCCGAGAGGGCTTCCATGATCGGAACAAAGCACAAATATTGTATTTTTAAACCAAGGTTCTTTTTTTGCCAGATCAAAAAATTTCCTCAAAGACCAATCTGCATATTCAAGCATTTGAAACCGGAGTTCTCCCTCCCTGGATTTGAAATAATCAGGAATGATCATTGGTGTATGATTGGAGGCTGTGAGGCATGCAGCAAAGAAGGGTTTCCTATTTTTTGCCAGTTTAGTCATCTCCGGAATAGCCCGTTCGAACATATAATCATCCGGAACACCCAAATTACTCAGTACTTTATCTCCGGGATAATCTTTTTGGGAAAGAATTAATTCGACGTCATTTGCTTTTAAAAACCCTCCGATATTATCGAATTGATCGTCGTGAGTAGTAAAATAAGCTGTCTGATATCCGTTTTTTCTTAAAATATTGGGAAAACCGGCCATTTTAGTTATTTCAGCAGACTTGAAAGGGTGCTGTTGCATCAAAGCCGGGTAAGAAAACAAGCTTCCGCAAACGCCATTCATCGTATGTATTCCCGAAGAATAGCAATTATTAAAGAACAATGAATTTTGAGATAAACTATCTAAAAAAGGGATGTAGCTACGTGCTTGTTTATTCTCAAAGACAGAATAGGAAATTCCTTCCATTATGATGAAAACGACATTGTAGTTTTGGCGTTGTTCATACGTTTTTTCCCGGGCTATCGGTGAGCCTTCCTGTGGATTTGTAATGCCAAAATAACTTTGGACAACTCCGATAGCTTCATTTTCAGGAATTAAAGATAAAGATTGTTTTTTTTGCTTTTGCGAGTCTAATGTGCTTCTTAAAAAGTAATATACCGGGTTCAAGCCTAGCTCATTGATAAAAGAATTATTCGAAAAATAAGCTGTGCCAACTCTAATCGGCGACTTCAAGGCTAATCGGCCTCTGATTCCCAACAAGCATAAGAATATGATTAAAATGCTGCAAATACCTGTTTGAAGATAAAAAGACCAGGATTTTTTCGTTTTTTCAAGGTTTGATTCCTGTGCCTTCTTATTATCCCATTTCAATAAACGAAAAATCCAGAACGAAAATAATGCCGGTATAACTAATGCCAGAATCAAAAACAACAACGAAATTTTATCTTTGATCAACATTTCCGTCACGAAATTTTGTTCCCCTGCCCAGTTGAATATAGATGCGTTCAAATGCTTGAAAAAATAACCGAAGTACAGGATATCAGCCATGCAAATGAAAAAGGAAATCCCATAGGTGACTGAAAAGAATATTACAAAAATATTTTTTAACCAGGATGATTGTTTTCCAAATATTGTCAAAACAGAGGCAATAAATAATGGTCAAGTTATTATGTAACAGGATATTACATTGTCGAATCGTAATCCTATAAGAAAGGATTGGATTAGTAAACCGGAACGGCCTGAAAGATCGGCAATCTGATCCCATTGTGAAAACAGAAGGATCAGACGGAACAGAAAAAATATAAATACTCCGGATAGGTAAACCTGGAATATGAACCTTAGATTTTTATAAAAAACTTTCATTACAGTAAATAGTATTTCTGCAAAGGTAATTAAATTGAGAATATAACGCATATATAGGCCATTATGGAGATATCAACACCTGTAATTTAGATCAATTTTAACAACCCTATTTTTCATTGTAATACATTGTAACACCTCGATTTTTACAATCAATTGAATTACAGCAAATTAAATGATTTGTTTGTAACACTTTTTGTAACGCTTTTTCAGTCTTTTTATTTGACTCATACCCCCTGGTCTTCATAATTTTGTGGAGTGCCGGCCGCACGATTATCCACTTTTAAATTATTGAATTATGAGAA
>JAVBUX010000189.1:0-9124 GCA_031554915.1 Bacteroidales bacterium
CTGCAGCTGAGAAGACAAGCCAAGAAATTCAACCATCCCCTGAGGGTTCAAGATTACTTTATTTGCCACAGAACAAACATAGTAATCGCCTTGACCATAGTAATCACCATAAGAAACTATAAATTTGCCACTTTCCTTAAAATCAACTAAAGCATCACGAATAGCTTCTAATGTAGCAAAGCCGGCATTTACACCTCCGACTTTAATATAGATTCCCTTAACTTTATCATTCTCTTTTGCTTTATTTATTGCAGATAAAATTTCACTCAATCCGTCAGCCTGAGTGTCTTTTCCCATAAAAAATGCCATAGGATTATCGACTGTGCGTTCTCCAATTGAACCTTTCAAATCAATTTTCATAACAGTATTATCTTCCAAACGATATTCCGGAGAAGAAGAAGCTACGGTTAAAATCCCTACAAGCATAAATAAGGATAGCAAAGACAGAATTACTCCTGCTACAATAACGCCTAATGCTGACGCCAGAGTCATTTTAAAAAAATCTTTCATTGTGTTGTTGTTATTTCTATATTATTTATTCATCTTTTTGAAATTCAAGAATATCACCCGGTTGGCATCCTAAAGTCTCACAAAGAGCTTCAAGAGTACTAAACCGTATGGCTTTCGCTTTTCCCGTTTTCAAGATAGACAGATTGGCCGGGGTAATATCCACCTTTTCTGAAAGTTCATTGAGCGAAATCTTCCGTTTGGCCATCATCACATCCAGATTGACTATAATTGACATATTCTTTATCTATTATATTTATCAGACAGTTAAGTCTTGTTCTTCTTTTATCCGAGTTGCCATCTTCAATATTTCTGCAAATATTAAAATCACAATTCCCAATGTTAAAATAAAAATATCCTCTCCACCTAATGGAAAAATAACTTTATAATTCTTCAAGCTCAAAAGATATTCAGTCGTAGCTTTCGACACAATAGCGTAAAACAGACTAAACAAAAATACAACTATTAAGGAATATCCAATACGACGAATGCGGCGAATATTGTTTTTATCGAAAATATCATCTTTCGCAATAGATTTAATTGTCTTAAATGACAAAATTGGCACATATATAAGGATAAACAGCGTTGCAAAAGAAAAAATCATATATAGTATATTTCCGGCAAATAAATACCATGGTAATTGAGGTATGTCACGAACTCTTAACAACATTTCACGACTTTCCGCCGGCACTTCTTTTCCGGTCTTTTCGTTAATAACCCTATCCGGATAAGCATCTAGTCCTTCTATCGGCCTCAATTTGACATGTAGTCGCCCTAAAAAATCAAAATTACGACTTTCCTTGTTAATTTCTTTGTTTTTATGCCTGGCCTCTGCGTCTTCCCAACCTTCTTTAAAACCGGCAGAAAACCCGGGTATAAATTCAGACACAACAGTATGAATTATTACAAGTGAATAAGTAATAGCAAATAGCCAACAGAGAACCTTCAAACGTGTTTTCATTTTCAATATCAATAATTTTTATCGAGATGATGATTCACTCCTGATTATGTGAACCATCATCTCCAATTCTGTTTAGTTTGCCAATGTAAATTTCCCAAAGGTATTAATATTTTCTTTAGTCATGAAATATGAAAGAATATTTCCTTCATTATCCAACCAATACGACGCTCTTTCTGATACTTCATTGTATTTTTTAGCTTTTTTGTTCCAAATAGCATATTCTAATTTCACACAATTTTCCAATTCGTTATAAATATGATTGATACATGATTTCAATTGCCACTCCTTTTCGGTTTCATTCCATTTATAAAATTCTGTTTTGATCAACCGGTTCGTTTCATCATACATGTATTCATACTTATAAACTGCCTGAGCCAAACCTTTCTCTACAAATTCATACTTTGTTTTTGACTCCATTTTACCTGAATCATTCATTTTCTTATCGAAGAAAAATTCTCTTGAGTTTTGTGCACTTGCAGAAAAAAGACCTGCTACCATCATAACCATTGCTACAAAAAAAGCTTTGCGAATAACACTTGTTTTCATAATCGATAATTTTTTATTGTTTTTAATTCATTTAACATCTTTTATCGAAATATATTTATTGTTTTTCGATATGCAAAGATAGATTATATTTTTTGAATAAAACAAATTTTTTATCGAAAAACAATAAATATATTTCGATAAAAATCATAAGTAGTTGATAATGAATGAAATATTTTTATTAAATTTGCAAAATAAAAATATCACTATCATGAAAAACATTCTATTCCTTGTGTCAATCTGCTTTTTGTTCGCTGCTTGCAATAATAACAGCAAACCTGTAGAAGTAAAAATCATCAAAAATGAACTGAGAGCTCCTGGTTATCCGTTAATTACCATCGACCCTTACACCTCCGCATGGTCTTTTTCCGATAAATTATATGAAAGTTCAGTAAAGCACTGGACCAAAGAAAATTTCCCTTTAATCGGAGCTATCCGTGTTGACGGACAGATATATCGCTTTATGGGTGAGGAAATTATTCCTCCTGTTTCATTGGCAAAAACGGCAGAACAAGGAGAATGGAATGCTAGATATACAATAGCAAAACCTACTGCGGGATGGGAAAAAGCCGAATTTAACGATTCTAAATGGAAAGTTGGCCAGGGAGGATTCGGTACCATGGACCAAAATCCTTCAAAGGACCTGCGCCAGGTAGTTAATACGCTATGGGAAAAGGAAAACAGTGACATCTGGGTTCGCAGAGAAATCACTCTGGAAGAAGACCTGGAAGGTAAAAAAGTCTTTCTGGAATATTCACATGATGATGATTTTGAATTGTATGTCAATGGAATTGAAGTGGTTAACACCGGATACGCATGGAAAAAGAATGTGATTATTCAATTACCTAAAGAAACCGTCAAAACATTGAAAAAAGGCAAAAATATACTGGCAGCTCATTGTCGAAACCGTACCCATGGGGCTTTAGTTGACTTCGGATTAAGCGTTGAAGCTCCTGTTAAACATTTCATGGATCTGACTGCTGAACAAAAATCGGCTGATGTACAACCGACTCAGACAAGATATACATTCACTTGTGGAACGGTCGATCTGGAACTTACTTTTACTGCTCCACTATTGCTGGATAATCTGGAGTTAATATCACGCCCTGTAAACTACATTTCATATAAGGTTAGCCCTAATGACAATCAATCGCACAATGTTGAAATATACTTTGAAGCGGCACCCAACTGGGCAATCAACAAACCTTATCAGGCAAGCCAGTCTGAAGTCATAGAAAAAGGTACACTCGCATTCCTGAAAACAGGAAGTGTAGATCAAAAGGTTTTAGCCAGAAAAGGTGATGATGTTCGTATCGATTGGGGATATTTCTACCTGTGTGGCGAAAAAGCCAACTCAAGCTATGCAGCCGGCGATGGATACAGCTTACGTCAAAGCTTTGGTCAGAATGGTAAGATCCAGAGTGATGTTATTACCCAAACTCCAAACCAAAACAGCCTGGGACTGGCCCAGTCTTTGGGAAAAGTAATAAAACCGGTTTCCGGAAAAGTGCTTATTGGATACGATGATATCTACTCTATTCAATACTTTGGCGACAACCTGCGTCCATACTGGAATGCCGATGGTAAAAAAGATATTTTCAAAGCTTTTTCCGAAGCACAGCTGGAATATGATAAACTAATTAAAGCCTGCAACGATTTCGACTATCAAATGATGTCTGACGCATCAAATGTTGGAGGAAAAGAATATGCGGATCTTTGCGCCCTGGCATACAGACAGGCAATAGCTGCCCATAAATTAGTAAAAGCTCCTAATGGAGACCTGTTATTCTTATCTAAAGAAAATTTCAGCAACGGCTCTATCGGAACAGTTGATATCACTTACCCTTCCGCTCCTTTGTTCCTGATTTACAACACAGAATTGGTAAAAGGATTACTTAACCATATTTTCTATTACAGTGAAAGCGGAAAATGGAACAAACCTTTTGCTGCTCACGATGTGGGGACTTATCCTTTGGCCAACGGACAAACATACGGAGGTGACATGCCCGTGGAAGAAAGCGGAAATATGTTGATCCTTACTGCTGCCCTTGCCACGATGGAACGTAACGCCAACTACGCAGCAAAACATTGGGACGTACTTACCGTCTGGACTGATTACCTCGTAGAAAAAGGACTTGACCCGGAAAACCAATTATGTACCGATGATTTCGCCGGACATTTCGCTCACAATACTAATCTTTCAATTAAAGCAATACTGGGGATTGCTTCTTACGGAAAATTAGCCGGTATGTTAGGTAAAAAAGATATAGCAGAGAAATACACTACACAAGCTAAGAATATGGCTCAGGAATGGATGAAAATGGCCGACGATGGCGACCACTACCGCCTGACATTCGATCAACCGGGAACCTGGAGCCAAAAATACAATCTGGTATGGAACAAACTGATGAAAATGGATATTTTCCCTGCATCCATAGCTGAAAAAGAAATCCCATTCTATCTGACAAAACAAAATATCTATGGTCTTCCTTTGGATAACCGTGAGACTTATACCAAATCAGACTGGATCATCTGGACAGCTACAATGGCAAATGATATGGAAACATTCCAAAAGTTCATTTCTCCAATTCATAAGTTCGTGAATGAAACTGTGGACAGAGTTCCAATGACGGACTGGTATTGGACAGACAAACCAAATCAACGCGGATTCCAAGCCAGATCTGTAGTTGGAGGTTATTTCATCAAGATGTTGGAAGATAAAATGAAAACTGATGATAAAGCTACAATGAAATAAAAAACACACCCTATATTTAGAAGAAAAAATAGTAAAACCCATAAATATGACTAGACTTAGATTTTTAATTTTGTTTTCCTTGTTTGCGTTTGCAGCATGCAGTCAGACTTCCGAAACTCCAGAAAAAAAAGACCTGAAAAAAGTTTCCTTTGGAGACCCGTTCATCATGCTCTATAATGATGTTTATTATGCTTACGGAACAGCAGCTTCAAACGGTATTTCAGCATACACTTCCAAAGACCTGGCAACATGGAAACCTGTCGAAAAACTGGTACTTCGGAAAGAAGACACATGGACAGACAAATGGTTCTGGGCCCCTGAAGTATATCATGTTAATGGAAAATTTTACATGTATTTTTCTTCTAACGAACATATTTGTGTCGCTGTAAGCGATAGCCCGCTTGGTCCGTTCGTACAACAGGAGAAAAAGCCTATGCTGGAAGATGAAAAATGCATTGACAACTCCCTTTTTATTGATGATAACGGAACTCCATACGTCTTTTTCGATCGGTTCAACGATGGTTTGAATATTTGGTCTGCCGAATTGGAAAAAGATCTGATCCACATCAAAACAAATACAATGAAAAAGTGCATCAATGTATCTCAGGAGTGGGAGAAAGTATGGCCAAGAGTAAATGAGGGAGCATTTATTACAAAACATAACGGCACCTATTATCTTACTTACTCGGCCAATAGTTACGAAAGCCAGTGCTATGGAATCGGATTTGCAACAGCAACAAACATAAATGGTCCCTGGATCAAATATACTAATAATCCTATTTATCAAAAAGTCGGAGGACTGGTCGGAATTGGCCACAGCGCTATGTTCAAAGATAAAAAGGGACAATTACGAATTGTGTTCCATGCCCATAACAGTACTTCAAAAATACATCCGCGACACATGTATATCAGTACAGTCAATTTTATCAAAAAAGATGGAAAAGAAGTGATGGAAATAAGTCCTGATTACTTGATTCCTGTTTTAGAAGAAACGACAACTATTATTGAAAATTAAATCTCCACTCTAAATCACCATGAAGCATATCATTCTGGCAATCACGATCTCGACAACGCTTGCTCTTTTCGGATGTAGCTCCAATTCAAACAAAATTGAAATTGTAGATCGCCCGGATATGACTCAATCGAATATTAATTACACAAGCAATAAAGCGCCGTTACTTCCGTCCGCATTTATCAAACTACCGGTAGGAAGCATACAACCCGGTGGCTGGGTAGAAAAATATCTTGACCTGCAACGTAATGGTCTCACCGGACATTTAGGAGAAATTAGCGCCTGGCTTGAGAAAGAAGATAATGCATGGCTGAGCAAAGACGGGAAAGGGAATCACGGCTGGGAAGAAGTTCCATACTGGCTGAAAGGGTATGGAGACCTTGCCTATATCCTGAAAGATCAAAAAATGATTGACGAAACAAAGATCTGGATCAATGCCACGTTATCCTGTCAACGTGAAGACGGCTATTTCGGGCCTTGGATCGAAAAAAAAGGCAAACCCGACCTTTGGGGTAATATGATTATGCTCTGGTGTCTCCAGTCTTATTATGAATACTCCAACGATGACAGGATTGTCCCATTTATGACGAAATATTTCCAATGGGAAAATGCTCAACCGGATTCCATCCTGTTGAAGGATTATTGGGAAAATAGTCGCGGAGGGGATAACCTGTACAGTGTTTACTGGTTATACAACATTACAGGGGATGAATTCCTGCTCGAACTCGGAGAAAAACTTCACAGGAATACTGCGAACTGGATGCAGGCCGACAATCTTCCCAACTGGCACAATGTAAACGTTGCCCAATCTTTTCGTGAACCGGCAACATATTACTTACAAAGCCATGATTCGACACACTTAAAAGCATCATACAACAACCACTTTCTGATCCGCAAATTATACGGCCAGGTACCAGGAGGTATGTTTGGCGGGGACGAAAACTGCAGGGAGGGTTATCACGATCCGCGGCAAGGCGTCGAAACCTGTGGCATGGTAGAGCAAATGAATTCCGATGAAATGATGTTTCGTATCACCGGCGATCCTTTCTGGGCAGAGCATTGCGAAGAAGTGGCTTTCAACACCTATCCTGCTGCTGTAATGCCGGACTTCAAATCGTTGCGTTATATTACCTCCCCCAATATGGTTCTTAGCGACGGAGAAAATCATCATCCGGGCATCGATAACGGAGGCCCTTTCCTGATGATGAACCCCTTCAGCAGCCGTTGTTGTCAACACAATCATACTCAAGGATGGCCTTATTATGCGGAAAACCTCTGGATGGCAACTCCTGATAATGGATTGGTTGCAGCTCTCTACGCCGAAAGCACGGTTAATGCTAAAGTCGGGAAAAACAAAACGGTCACTTTAGAACAGAAAACACAATATCCCTTCAATGAACAAATCAGAATCAATGTAAAATCCTCTGAAAACATCAACTTTCCTCTCTACCTTCGCATTCCGGAATGGTGTAACAACGCTATAGTCAAACTAAATGGAGAAAAAATAGAGATACAGGCACAAGCTTCAAAATATGTGAAGGTCCAACGTAACTGGAAAACCGGAGATTATATTGAATTGGAATTACCAATGACATTCGCATTGAAAACATGGAAACAAAACGGGAATAGCGTAAGTATCAGCTACGGTCCTCTGACCTACTCATTGCAAATAGAAGAAAGTTATATCCAAAAAGACAGCGAGAAAACAGCAATTTGGGACTCTAAATGGCAGAAAAATGCAGATACTTCGCAATGGCCATCTTTTGAAATTCATCCGAATTCTGCGTGGAATTATGCATTGGTCATCGACAAAAACGATTTGAGTAAATCATTTGAAGTGATAAAAAGATCCTGGCCAGAAGACAACTTTCCATTTACACCGGCATCGACTCCGTTTGTAATCAAAGCCAAAGGAGTGAAAGTACCGGAATGGAAAATCGATAGATATGGTCTTTGTTCCTTCGTACCTCAGAGTCCGGTTGCTTCTGACAGCGTACCCGAAGAAATCAGTTTGATCCCTATGGGAGCCGCACGGTTACGCATTACGGCATTTCCGGTTAAATAGAAAAAGATGACCGAAGAAGTTTCAGTATAATTTCAATTTGAGGAATTATTGCTTCTATCCCATCATTACAGATGACAAAATCGGATTTCACAGCCTTCAATTGCTCCGGCATCTGGTTGGCAATCCGTTTTAAGGTTTCAGCGCGGGAAAGCCCTGAACGTTTCATGGCCCGCACTATGCATAACTCGACAGGAGCCGTTACACAAATAGATTTATCTACAAGTGTTTCAAAACCTGATTCGAATAAAATCGCCGATTCCATAGCAACAATAGAAGAGTCCTGTTTTTCAGACCAGGATGAAAAATCTCTAAAAACTTCAGGATGAATAATGGAGTTTGCTTTTTTTAAATTATCTTCATTTTCGAAAATAAGAGAAGCAAATAAGGTTTTATTCAAGATATTTCCATCAAATATTTTATTTCCGAAATAATTAATTAACTGTGCTCTTATCACCGGAGACATCAATGTGATTTTTTTAGCTTCATCATCAGCCACATACACAGGAATTCCCATTGCTCGAAGAAAAGAAGCCACAACAGACTTTCCAGTTCCAATCCCTCCGGTAATTCCTAACCTGATCATTTTTCGGAACGCTTTTCAATCAAAAATTCAACATTTTCAGGAGATAATCGGGAATGTTTAACCCATTGAGGAGTAACAGAAACACCTACCGGAGCCGAAGATACTTTATTATTAATCAACTCCGAATAATCGACATACAAATTAAAATCTTCTTCCGACAGAGAAGTATATCTACTTAGAGCCACCTGACATGTAATTTCAACAACAGAAGGAAATAATCTGACCACATAACCATCCGGAACATTCTTACACACAACAGGCAATTTGAAAGTTTTCTCCGTATATCCCTCTATATCACCAGATAACACTACCGTTTTTTTATCTGACGAAACTCCATCAGGAAAAATCAGTTCAACTTTTTTCTCAAAATGAGATTGCAAATCTTTCAAATCCAGTGACTTCGTAAAAATAGCTCCTAAGGTGTCTAAAATTAACTCACTACCATAAACGGAGATCTCCGGAGGAACGACATAAATACTATCTTCAAACATGTATCCGGATTTAGGCAAAATAGAGCCGGCAATTCTCACAGGGACAGTCTTTTCCTTCTGCGACTCATATTTAATATCAATTTTATCCGGAGTATAGCTAACCAAAGAAGTAGAAGCGAGCAAACACCTGGCAATTTCTTTTTCTAATGCAATGCCTGAAATGGCATACGAAGATTTGGCCGGATTAATTTTTTTTAGGTCTATATC
>JAVBUX010000248.1:0-13464 GCA_031554915.1 Bacteroidales bacterium
TATTGCTTTCCTACAGTAAAACCCGGTTTGGGTTGTGGCATCGCCCTGAGCACCCTGATAAGTCCATTGTTTTCTTCCCGCTTTCCCGCTGAGTTCCCATATACTGCTATTATAAACAACAGTAGCTTTAAATCTCGGGTCCCTGTTTTTCCAGAACAATACCGGATCATATAAAGAAGATTCTTCAACCGGTTCTCCTGTTATCATCGGATAAGACTTTACAATATTCCAAGTAGGATGATTGGATCCTGTAAAATTCTGAGCTTCATCAAGAGGCCGGGTAGCGGCATTCCATGTGTTACCGTATCCGACAGTTTCACTTGAAGCAGAATATCGTGTAGCCATAATTACTTCCTTATTCATTTCATCAAACCAGAAATTGGCATAATCCGGATACAAACCAAAGCCTTCTGCCTGCAATTCTGTCATTGCTGCTTTGTTTGCATTGTAAGCATTCAGCCAACGATCAGCATTGGATGACGGAGTAAACTGCGGACTTGCATAATACAATAAAATCCTGCCTTTAAGGGCTAACGCTACGGCTTTAGTATATCGGCCTTCATCACGACCTGTCCACGTCCATGGTAATAGTTTATAAGCATCGTCCAGATCTTTCACAATCAAGGTTATACATTCTGAAGTTTTATTTCGTGTAACATATAGATCATCTTTCAACTCTTTGGGGGTCAGTATCATAGGAATGCCTCCATAAAGACGTACCATTTGGAAATACCGCCATGCTCTTAAAATGAGAGCTTGCCCTTTTAATTTGTCTTTTATACCCTGATCCAGGGAACTGGTTTCCAATTCTTTGAATAAGGTATTGATATTTCTAATGTTATCATAATACCAATAATCGTTCAAATCCTGAAGAATTAACTGGCCATACAATTCTTTATCACCGTATTTCTCAGCTTCATCCGATTTTCCGGATATAAGGTTATCCCACCCGGGTGCATTTTTACGATAAAGTTGATTTAAATAATCGGTTGCATACACCTCGTTATTCCACACCTTGTCATTGTCAAGCGACATTTGGTCTTCCTTGTCCAAAATATCTGTACATCCGGCAAGAAGAAGACAACTTAACATTCCTGAAATCATATATTTCATTTTCATAACTGATAATCTAATGGTTTAAAAACTAAGGTTGACTCCAAAAGAATAACTCTTCATCAAAGGGTAATTTACAATATTGTTGTCTCTGTCACCCAGCTCAGGATCGAAATATTTCACCTTGTCATACAGTAAGAAAAGATTAGATCCTGTGAAGAAGACACGGAGATCATTGATTCTCAATGCAGATGTTATGTGTTTAGGCAAGTTATACCCCAAACTCAGATTTTTCAGACGAACAAATGATCCATCCCTTCTCCAGAAAGTAGAGGCGTCACCTGCTTGATTTTCTGCTATACGTGGAAATTTTGCATCTACATTATCCGGTGTCCAACGATCTCTCCAAAAATCGAACGTAGTTTCAGCTGCACGGGTTTGAGGTGCTCTCAAAGCGATCATGACGTCGGTTCCTGCAACTCCCTGGAAGAATGCATCTAACGACCAACCTTTCCATTTGGCACCCAGAGCTAATCCAAAATTATAAGGAGGAATTCTATTTTTCATTACCCAGTCTTTGTCATGTTCGTCAATGACTCCATCCGGATTATCACTATTCGCACCTCTGATATCTTTATAGTTAAGCATTCCTAAGGCTGGTTTTTTTCCGAAAATGGTATAACCTTCCGGTAAAGCATCCAACTCTGCCTGGGTTCTTATGATATCGGTAGCCACATAGGCAAGGCCGTCTTTTCTATCGTAATTATATCCGATCAACGACTGGTAAGGTCTGATATTTTCAGCTTCATCATATACTTTTACTTCATTTATAGCAAAGCCTAAATTTCCTCGGACATAATACATGAAATCCTTATTAACTTGTTGATTCCACTCCAGTTCTACTTCATATCCGTGCCCGTCTATCACAGCATAGTTTTCCTCCGGCATTTCGGGTCCAAAGGTCGTAGGAAGGCTTTGTAGCCGGTCGCCCAGAATATCATAAGAATGCTTGAAGAAATAGTCGAAATTCAGCGACAGCCTGTCGGATAAAAATTTAGAATCAAATCCGATATTTGTCGTCCGGGTTTTTTCCCAGGTAATATCCGGATTCGGTAGCACATCGGGAATTAAACCTCCCGTAGTGGTAGTTTCTCCGAAGACCGCACCGGTTTCATATGTGTCAGGCATTTTGTATTTCTGATACCATTGCCAGGCTGCGATAGCATCATTTCCCAACAGACCGACCGATCCTCTGAATTTCAGATAATTAATAAATGAAACATTGTTTTTAAAAAAACTTTCTTCTGATATACGCCAACCTGCAGAGACAGAAGGGAAGAATCCCCATCTCTTTCCCGGTGCAAAGTTAGCTGAACCATCGTACCTGAATGATGCTTCCACTAAATATTTCTGATCATATCCATAATTCAGTCTTCCGATATATGACATACGGGCGGTGGAAACCCCATTTCCTGAAACGCGTAAAGTCTTCTTGCCCGCAGCATCAAGATGGACAATGTCCATCGATGGAAAATCGTAACCACGTGCATAGAACATATTATTGCTTATTTCGGATTGTTCGTAAACAAACAAAGCACCCAAATCGTGTTTCCCAAAAGTATTTGAATAATTTACCTGGGCATTGAGCTGATAACTGTTGTCATATATTTGTTCTTCATGCAGATAATTCCCATCATCTCTGATCTGGGTTCCGACAACTTCATTGGTCGGAATGTGTCCATGTGTACCTGCTCCTTTGAAGTTATACATAATGTAGGGAAAATTAAACTGCTTCTTATGTGTGTTTTTATTCATTGTATTGTACAGGAACCTAAAATTGAGTCCTTTGAGAAATGGCGCATCGTATTGTACATGAGCAGTTATTTCCGATGTGATGTACTTTCTTTTGTTGAAACCTGTGCTTCCATTGATGACTTCCATGGGACTCCATTCTACAAAAGTTGTTCCTCCCACGTCTCTTAACGTTTTTCCGTCAATATAAGCAGGTACCATCTGGGATCTGAATAGCAAGCCCCGATACAGGTTGTGCATTTCATCCACGTCATTATCCCATCTCCAGAAAGGCTTATCATCATTTCTGACATCGGTGGCCAGATTCAGTCCTACGATCAGGTTTTTGGTGATGTTAGCTTCAATATTTCCTCTAAAATTATATTTCTCAAAAGAAAGGTTATCAAACGATCCTGTTTCGTAGAGATAATTCCCACCTACAAAATAGCGCACGAGATCCGTACCTCCGGTTACATTTAAAGAATGCTTTGTTACTATCGGCTGCTTCCATGCTTCATTTACCCAATCGTAGTTGAAATTTTTAAAGTAATCCAGTTCGTCATTGGTAAACCAATTATTACTTGAGGAATCAAATCCGACGATTGAAAGCGCATCATTGATCAACAAAGCCTGATTATAACCGTCCATCATGTCGGGAATTTTCGTTGCGTCGGACCAGCCCATCGTACCGGTATACGATACCGTGGGTTTTCCTATCTTTCCTTTTTTAGTTGTCACCAGTATTACTCCATTGGCGGCTCTTGCTCCATAAATAGCAGCTGATGCTCCGTCTTTAAGAACGGATATACTTTCCACTTCATTGGCGTCCAGACCATCGAAAGCGAATTGGTCTCTGACAATGCCATCTATAACATATAATGGGGAGCTATCATTCCATGTCCCTGCCGACCGGATTTGTGTTGTTGAGTTTCCTCCTGGTTTTCCGAGAGATGAAGTAACAAGCATTCCTGAAACTCTTCCACTTAAGGCATTGGATAGATTGGCTACAGGAATATCGGCAATGTCTTCAGAATTTACGGTAGCGACCGAACCGGTGAGGTTTACTTTTTTCTGTGTTCCATAGCCGATGACAACAACTTCACCTAACATTTGGGTGTCCTCATACAAAGTGATAGAAAACTCTTGCTTAGAACCTATATCTATAATTTGAGGTTTATACCCGACATAAGTAATCGCCAGTCTCTCTCCTTCCGGAACATCCATTGAGAAACTCCCATCAGGACCGGTAACCGTAGCTATCTCAGGGTGATTCGATAATACTATACTAACTCCAACTAAAGGATCTCCGGACTTATCAACAACGGCACCTCTGATAGGACGGGTTTGTTGTTTGGATTCCATTCCTGGCGGCGATTTTAAAGAACCCTTCGGCACAACAACAATATGTTTTCCTTCAATACGGTAATCCAGATTCTGACCCTCAAGGACTTTATCCAATATTTCAGATAAAGATACATTCTGCATATTTATTGTTACAGGATGTCCCCGGTCAACCTCATCCACATTATACCACATAGAATATGAGGTCTGTCTCTTTATTGCATCCAAAGCATTAGAAACTTTCTCATTTTTAAGATTTAATGAGATCTGAGCTTCGACATCAGATGTGGCTGCGAACGCTGAAATTAAGACAGAAAAGCAAAATAATGCCGTGATTTTCATAATTCTTAACGATTTACTATAAAAAAAATAATAATATAGCAACCTTATACATTTTCTTTTTTTGTACATTTGTGTGAGTTTTAAATTAATAATAATTTAGAATCGATTAGTTTAAGATTGCAATAGGGTAATGTTACAGCATTATCCTATTGTTTGTTTTTGTTTTAGGTTTTGTCCATAGGCCTCTTTATAAGATTAATAAACGTTTATCTCCGATTTAATTATTTCATATTTATATCTCTTGTCCGCTGCAATTATTTTAAAAATCTGATCTATAGATTCTCCATTGACGAAGTCTCCTTTAAATCGCTGTCTCTTTATTAAATCATTGTGAATATTAATTTTCACATTGAACTTACGCTCCATCTTATAAGCTATTTGCTCAAAAGTTTCATTATTAAAAACAAGCTCATTATTGAGCCAACTTATAGAAGAATCATCATCCTGAGGTTTCACAGATAAGGTTTTGGTTTCTTGGTTATAAAGTGCTATCTGTTTTGGTCGGAGGTTTATCGTTTTAGTTTTAGACTGAGGAACTGTCATTTCAACAGCTCCTTCAAGCAGATTTACCTGAATTTCATCATTCGTAGAATATGCATTGACGTTAAATTTTGTCCCTAAAACCTTAACTTTAATATTATTATTTATTTCTACAAAAAAGGGGCAAAGTGAATCATGAGCAACATCAAAAAATGCTTCGCCACATAGTTTGACGACTCTGTCTTTATCACCAAAACCTGGCAACAACTCTATTTTCGATCCTGAATTAAGAATGACTCGAGTTCCATCCAACAAAACCAAATCAGTCTTGCCCCCATTAGGAGTCATAACTTGCGAAATACCACAATATTTAGGGAGTTCATTTTTGAGAGAAAAATATTTATACCCCGCTAATATACAGAATATCACAATAGCTGCATACTTTATGAAATTTTTCCAGTCAATTAAATATCTTAGGGATGATATGTCACGATCTTTACCGCCTGGCCTTACCCTATCCTGAAATAATCTAAATGCCCTGTTCGAATCAAACTGTTCACTTTCCTGAATAATTTCAAGAGCACTCCGTAATCCTTCCATCTCCTTATTTTCCAACTCAATACAATTAAATGATTTGTCTTATAAAAAGACAGTAGCAATACCATTCTGGGTAAATCCAAAATGTTAACAAATGTTATTTAAAAAGAGCAACAGATAAATATATACAGGCAAATAATCTCTAAGATCTTTTCTAAGAGTAGATAATGCTATTTTTATATGGTATTTAACAACATCCACAGAGACCCCCAACTTAGAAGATATTTCAGTGTATCTTAATTTATTATATCTACTTTCCTGAAATATTTTCGATGTCAGATTGGACATCGAATCAATGCTTGCATGAATTTTAAGATCCAACTCTTTTTCTACAAGAAAATCTATTGGGGATTCCTCTATCTCATTACTCTCATTATAATAAATATCTACTTTATCCTGAGCATCAAGGCTAACCATCCTCTCCTGGGTAGCCAGAAAATTCAGGCATCTGTTACGAACAGATCTTGCCAGATATGACCGGAGTGAGGAGTGTATTTCAAGACTTTCTCTATTCAGCCATATTGAGAATATAATATCACTTACTATTGTCTCGGCAACAAACCTATCCTTAGTATATTTCAAAGCAAGCACACAGAGAATTTTGTATTCTCTATCATACAAAAATTTATAAGCATCTTCTTCCCCGGATTTTAGACCTTTCACTATATATTGCTCTGAATACATATTTAGATTTAAAGTGTAACGATCGTGCTATAAATATAACAAACTAACATGTTATTATAACGAAGACAAGCCCAAAATGGTTTCGGGTAAATTCAAAATGTTAATGTTTCGGTCCGGCTATAAAAAAATTTATCGAATAAAACTCGTGCGTTGTTTCACGGCCTCTTTTTCCGGATAAGGTACCGTTCCTTTTGAAAATTCAATACATTTTAGAAGCCAGGCCATATTTCTTCCAAGGGTTCGCATGATCTGCAAGCCTTCAGCATCCTGCCTTACTTCATCGGGGGTGTTACCATGAACTTCATT
The DNA here is from genome assembly GCA_031554915.1 of Bacteroidales bacterium. Lineage (GTDB taxonomy): Bacteria > Bacteroidota > Bacteroidia > Bacteroidales > Azobacteroidaceae > BNXB01. Next base: position 6,595 of record JAVBUX010000248.1, read on the forward strand.
CCAATATTGAGATGGAACAACCGGCATACCTGATATTGTAAAATACTTATTCAGCACATCAAAAGCCGTGGCTGCTCCTCCCCGGCGACAACTTACGATCGCAGCAGCAGGTTTGTATGCAAACGCAGTACTGCTGGCATAAAATACTCGGTCTAAGAATGCAATAAGAGCCCCATTGGGTGAAGCATAATAAACAGGAGAGCCGATCACCACTCCATCAGCCTTCTTGATAAGATCAATACATTCATTTACTCTATCGTCGGAAAAAATGCAATATCCTGTTTCTTTACAAGAAAGACAAGCTGTACATCCTCTGTTATGACTTTTTCCAATATGAAAAATAGTTGCCTCGATTCCCTGTTCATTTAATTGCCCTGCAACTTCAGAAAGAGCTGTGTAAGTACAACCCGTTTTTTTAGGACTCCCGTTAATTAATAGTACATTCATAAGTTGTGTTTTTTGCAAAGATAATGGTTTTGTTATTTATTAATTCCAAAAAATCATTAACTTTGAAATTTCGGGATGATTCCTGTCACTCAATTATCTAATATTATGAAACCGCTATATCTATTGATATTACTCTTCCTAAGCCCTATGACATTGTTTTCTCAAACGCAATTATCTGACAGTAAGAAAAATTCTACTAATTTATATATTTACCATATTAGCAATGATAACCTTCGTAAGATATACTTCAAAGAGCAGGATCCTGAGGAAGAAATGCTACAATCATTCATTTCCAGTTATCCTCGTGGAACAAAAAAACCTGAATTACCAAGAGGAAACTACATAATTGCAGGAGCTGAAGGCAGTCATTTGGTGTTTAACAGTTATACTGTTGATGATCTCAACTTTAAGGTCATATCTTCCGAGCAAATGATGCTGTGCCTATACGATTCTCTGGGCAACATTATTGAAGATGCAATTGTAAAATGTGGGAAAACCAATCTCAAATTCGACAAAAAAACTCATACTTACAATACAAAAAATGTAAAAGACAACCAAATCATTGAAGTCAATAACAAAGGTGTCCTGCATTATATTGAATTCAAAAAAAACAAACCACACTACTACCAGAAAGGAAATATATTCAAACAAAGCCGGAATAAAATCAAATATAAATGGTATCTCGTAAAACAGGATGTCAGATGGATCTTCAATCCGGAGGAACGACCCCAAAAGGATAAATACACCGGATTTATCGTTTTCAGTAAACCGAAATATAAACCTGGAGAAATTGTAAAATTGAAGGCCTATATGGCTGAACATAACGGCAAACCATATAATAAACCTGTGGATATCTGGCTCAATCATTGGCACCAGAAAACAGATACCATACTGGCAAAACAACTGAAACCCTACCGTCCGGGGATGTATGAATTCAAATTCAAATTATCGGACAGCCTCAATTTAAGATTAGATATCGATTACAATATTTCGCTTCTAACAAGTAATTCGAACGACAATAGCATCATAGGATCATTCAAATATGAAGACTATGAACTAAAATCCACCAGGTTTTCCATCAGTACGGCTAAAAAGCTATATGCAAAACAGGATTCAGTCAAAATAAAACTCAAAGCAACGGATGAAAATGAAATGGCTATGTATGGAGGCAAGGTAGAAGTCGTAGTCACTCCTGTTCTTAACACAAAAAAGGCAACAGAACAGGGAGCTTTCTTTATTCCGGATACACTGTGGAGAGAAACAATCGAGATGAATGATATTTCCGAAAAAGAAATAATTATTCCGAATTCCATCTTTCCTTTGAACTTATCAATCGATTACAATGTAAAATGCACCTATCTAAGCGCAGATAATGAGAAAATTGAAAAATCAGAAAGATTATCACGGGAGTCTCAGGATTTCATCATTGATTTCTCTTTGGACAAAGGAGTCTTAACGATCAAAGAATTATATAAAGGAGAATCTCAGGAATCAGATGCAACGATTACGGTATCCGGAGAAAATGACGAAGAACTTTTAAATAAAACAGTCACTCTCCCCTACTCCATACCTATTCCGTGGACGGCTTCGGATATTTTTGTAAAAACAAAAAATGCAACCGATATTTATTTATTTGAAGGTGCAATCGGAAATCAACTCGGTTATAAGTTCTACAGGCAAAATGATTCTATAATACTCAAGGTCGAAAATCCGGCAAATATTCCATTTTGGTATGTAGTGCGAGAAAAAAACACCAATATAGCCAATGGATATACCTCTCAATTACATTATACTGCAAAGGATAATTGCAAAGACGGGTACAACATGCAACTCTCATACGTTTTCGGAGGTAAAAGTAGGAGTATCAATACTTCACTGCCTTTTCTCCAAAAAAATATGACTATAGATGTATTGACACCAACAGTCGTTTATCCAGGCCAAAAGGCAAATGTAATCATCTCTGCTACAGATAAAAATGGAAAGCCTGTTGAAAATGCCGACATAACAGCTTATGCGTTTACTTCGAAATTTCAAACAAACACACTACCAAATCTGCAGGTACAAGGGACTGCTCGTTATCCGAAACAATTCAGTAATATTCATTATCAACCGGAAGAAGATGGTATATATAACAGAACATCTCGACTGGAATGGGATAAATGGAAAAATAAGATGTCTCTGGACACCATCGAATACTACAAATTCCTCTTTCCTAGTATTTCTTATTCTTATGCAGAACCCACAGCAGACGGTTCGACTCAGATTGCTCCATATATTGTCATCAATGGGGTCTTACAAGGAGTTCAGATGTTATGGATCAACGAAAGACTATTCTACGTAAAGCAAGCCCAACAACCGGATATATATACATTCAAAATTGCACCGGGAAAGCATAACCTGAGATTCCGGACATACGACCGGGAAATATCAATTTATAATGTATTCGTAAAAGAAGGATTTAATAATATTATGTCTTTTGATGCCGGTAAATCTTATAGTCGAACGTATCCCTACAACGACTGGACAATTCCTTTAGTCATATCATCCAAACCTTTGAAAAAGCAGGAACATGGCGTATTTAATGACCGAGAGATCGAACTTCTGTCCTCCCAACTAATCACCATCGATAACAACTTCAATAAATTGGAATTACCTAATATAAGGCGAATTATTGAATATCCGGCTTATGTCAATTCGGGAGGCATCTATTATCAGCTGAATCAGTCTCCTAAAACCTATTATAACCAAACTCTCCGGGGTACAGTAAATACGCCGACCATCATTGGACCTTTCCCATACCGGAGTATCACAAATGGTCTTTCTAACACTGCATCTGTGTTTTCAGAGGATCAACTTTTATGTAATTTCGAAATTGAAGGAGGAAATAACTATACCTTTTACAAAGACTATCAAAAAATAAAAACCTGGAAAAATATCCCTTTCAGTCGAAATTTCAAGAGATTCATCCCATTGACGGATTTCAAAGCCGGACTATTAACAAAAGAGGAGATCTATGAACATTTCAAAAAACAATTAACTGAGGCATTGATCGCCGGATACGGATCGGCTGACCTCAGGGGAGTAAATCCTAACGATAAAACCAACACATACAATCTAGTTATTGATTTGAAACAAAAGAAGAATACTCCCCTAATACGTCCGGCTCTAATATTTATAGTCCCTCAAAATAAAGACCATATTACAAATTATCGCCTTTATTACGGAGGTGTTCGTGATTTTAAGAGTCTACCGGAAGGAGATGTAACTATCAGTCTAATATTCAAAGACACAACATCTTATAGTCAGACTATCTCATTACAAAAAAACGGACAGAATTACCTAAAACTGGATTCTATAGGTCGTGATGAAAACAAAAAAACGGCAGAAACAGCATTCAATCTGCTACAAAGAGGACTGTCCAAAATTTACACTCAAAATCCATACTCAACAAAAGGAACTCAACAAGATAGTATTATTATTGTCGCTCCACAAAAATTAGGAGAGTACAAAGAACGAAATGCTGCAAAAGGTATCGTCACAGGAACTGTTCTGGATCAATCCGGAGAATCTGTTATCGGAGCTGTAGTGGCTATAGAGGGTTCCCCTGTCAGAAGTATCACTGATTTTGATGGTTACTTTGAGATAAATGCCAAGACCGGTGACAAAATAAATATTTCATATCTTGGGTACAAAACAATCACAGTCAATTATTCCGAAGGCTATCATTACAATATTGTGTTAAAAGAAGATTCTCAAATGTTACAAGAAGTCGTTGTTGTAGGATATGGCACTCAAAAAAAGTCGAGCATAACCAACTCTGTTACAAAAACACCAGACAATCTTTCAGGCTATCTGTATTCAAACGAGTTATCTGGAACTGTTCCCGGATTAATGATAAGAGGAGCCACCAGTCCTTCCCCGGGAGAAAACCCGCTTATCCTGATCGACGGATTACCTTATGACGGAAAAATTGAAGACCTCGATCCAACTACAATTATTTCTCTCAATGTTTTGAAAGATAGTAATCTCACTGCGATATATGGTTCCAAAGCTACAAATGGAGTTGTCATGATTCAAACTAATAAATTAGGAACAACCAAACAAAAAGAAGGAGAAAATAGTGAAGAAACCGCTTCCGAACCGGGAAACAGCATGCGCCGAAACTTCCATGACGATGCTTTCTGGCAACCATCGTTGAAAACAGACGCAAAAGGTGAAGCTTCGTTTGAAGTGGCATACCCTGATGATATTACCAGTTGGGATGCTTATTTCATTGCAATAGGAAACCGAAAACAAACCGATAAAAAACAAATGACTATCAAATCGTTCAAAGCAATCTCTGCCCGGCTTTCAACTCCGCGTTTTGCCGTCAGGGGAGATAGTTTGAATGCTGTCGGAAGAATTGCCAATCATGTTAACGATACGATTCAGCTTGCCAGAACAATTGACACTCAAGGTAAAAAATGCCTGGAAAGTATCAAAATGAAAGCTTCACATACAGATCAGATCTCAGTTTCTGCAATGACAGGTGACAGTCTGACAATTGCTTATTCTTTACAATTGCCCAATGGTTATTTTGACGGGGAAGAACGTTCCCTTCCTATTCTAGAACAAGGCATGATCGAAACTCACGGAGAATTCAAGGTCTTAAATGATACCACAACAACGATTTTCAATATCAATCCTTCATTAGGAACAACAACCCTCCATGCAGAAGCCTCCAGTTTGGAAATATTTCTCAGGGAAATTGACAAAATTGACAAATATCCCTATATGTGTAATGAACAGATGGCATCTAAGATCAAAGCTCTGATAGCAAAAAAACGCATTGCAGACATGTTTGGAAAGCCATTCAAAGAAGATAAAAAGGTCAAAAACCTGATCGGACGTCTCCATAAAAACCGCAACCCGGAAAAACTATGGGGATGGTGGAATAATGAAAAAACCGAATTCTGGATATAACGGCAAGTCATCGATGCACTGCTGGACGCTGAAGAATCGGGATACAAGGTCGAACTAAATAAAATAGATCTGCACTTTAGACTGGAAAAAGAAGTAAAAAATGGATTGGAAGCCCTACAATTGGCAATTCCCGGAAATTACCCTCTTGCCAAACAAGAATTATTAGATAGACTGATTCTTCTCAAGCGACTAAATGCTCCTATCGATTATAAATCCTACTATATCCAAATAAACCAGCAGCTAAAAGTTTGGAATAAATCCGACAAACTTAAAGAAATGTTGTTGTTATCGATGATCGGTTTAAATGATCAGATTGAGATCGATACACTCATGCATTATTCCCAAAAAACAATGCTGGGTTCTATTTATTGGGGAGAAGTAAAGAGGAATCAATTTAACATGTCGATCCTTCCTTATGAAAACAATACGGAAAACACTCTTATTGCGTATAAAATCTTGAAAAACACGGGTATATACAACGACACTTTGAGTAAAATCAGGAATTATTTCTTTGAATGTCGCAATGGAGGCTACTGGCAAAACACATACGAATCGAGCCGGATCATCGAGACAATCATGCCGGATATGCTGGATAAAAACTCGACCTATTCGGAAGTTACAATGAATATCAACGGACAAAAAGTGTCGAAGTTCCCATACACTGAAAAAATAGGAACAAAAGATCCTATCCGTATAAAAAAAGAAGGAACATTGCCTTTATTTATAACGGCTTATCAACAAGAATGGAATCCGGAACCACAAAAAGAATCTTCCAAAGGATTTTCAATCAAAAGCTTTTTCATGGAAAATAGGGATACCGTGGCCAACCTGAAAGCTGGGAAACCGGTAAAGCTGGGAATAAAAGTCAATGTAGAAGCTTCGGCCGAATATGTTCAAATGGAGATTCCAATCCCTGCAGGTTGCTCTTACGACTCAAAAAACAGGAATTACTTCAGGAATGAAGTACACCGGGAATATTTTAAGGAGAAGGTTTCTATCTTTTGCAATAAACTCAGCAAAGGGGAATACACTTTTTCAATCGATTTAATTCCAAGATATACAGGAAAATACACCTTAAACCCGGCAAAAATTGAGTTAATGTATTTTCCTGTTTTTTATGGAAATGAAAATAAAAAAACTATTTTTATCGAAAATTAATTAATATACACTTTATTTCAAATACAATTTATCTCAAAATTATGGCAACAAAACGTATCATTCTAAATGAAACTTCTTATCACGGAGCAGGTTCCCGTGCCGAAATTGCAACCGAAATTAAAAGACGAAATTTCAAAAAAGCTCTTCTTGTGACCGACAAAGACCTAATCAAATTCGGAGTAACAGGAGAAATTGAGAAGGTATTAAACTCTGCATCTGTTACTTACGAAATATTTAGTGAACTAAAAGCAAATCCCACTGTAACAAATGTTCAACAGGGTGTCGATGCTTTCAAAAAATGCA
>JAVBUX010000250.1:0-2949 GCA_031554915.1 Bacteroidales bacterium
CATGCACCACATATCCTTTTTTCACTAAATATTCAGCCATATAGGCTCCGTCTTGGCCGGTAATACCGGTTATCAGTGCTACTTTTCCCATAATTTTAATTGATAATTGAGCATTCTCAATTATTTATATACCATTTATAAAGTTTTTCAATTCCTGTTTCAATATCTATTTTATGTTTCCAGCCCAAACTATGCAGTTTTGTTACATCTGTCAGTTTGCGCATGGTACCATCAGGTTTTTCTGAGTTGAAGTAAAATTCGCCTTCAAATCCGGCCGCTTTTGCAACCAATCCGGCTAATGTTTTAATCGAGACTTCGCTTCCTGTCCCAATATTAATATGAGTATTCCTTATTTCAGATCCCTGAGGTTTTAAATCCTCAAAATCAACATTTTCCATGATGAATACGCAAGCATCGGCCATTTCCTCGCTCCAAAGAAATTCTCTCAAAGGAGTACCGGTTCCCCAAATCTCCACACGATTGGAAGAGATTCCATATTTAGACAATACAGATTTAATTTCATCTTGAGATGAACTCCCAGAAATATACTCTACAGGACGTTTATTCAAATCCTTCGCAATAGCTGCCCAATTCGCTTCATACAACATTTTAGCCAGATAAATTTTTCTCAGCAAAGCAGGTAAAACATGAGATTTTTCCAAATCAAAATTATCGTTAGGACCATACAAATTTGTTGGCATCACCGATATATAATTCGTTCCATGTTGGACATTATAACTCTCACAGGTTTTTATCCCTGCTATTTTGGCAATCGCATACGGCTCATTAGTATATTCCAATGTATCTGTCAACAAACAATCCTCAACCATTGGCTGGAGAGCTTCTCTGGGGTAAATACAGGTAGATCCTAAAAAAAGGAGTTTTTTTACATGATTCAAATAAGATGCATGAATTATGTTATTCTGAATCATCAGATTTTCATAAATAAACGAGGCCCTGTAGGTATTATTAGCTACAATTCCTCCAACTTTGGCTGCAGCAAGAAACACATAGTCCGGTTTTTCTTTTTCAAAAAAATCTAAAACTGCGGCCTGATCAATTAAATTCAGTTCTAAATGTGATTTCAAAACAAAATTAGAATACCCTTTGGATTTCAGACTGTTCAGTATTGCAGATCCAACTAAACCATTATGGCCTGCAATATATATTTTATCTTCTTTTTTCATAAACCAGATTCTTATATGAAAATGATGTAAACCATCAATTGTTATATAGAAACGTCAAACTTTGTTTTTTGTTGTCAGACATATTTGATAAAAATTCGCCAGAATACCATAAATTAGTTTTGAATTTGAACGATAATTATTACATTTGTAACAATTAATCAAATAATATTTTACTCATTATGATTATCGACTCATTAGCAAATAGCGCTCAATACGAGCAACTTAATCCTTACTTTAAACAAGCATTCGATTACATCAAATCTCTTGATTTTTCTAAAATAGAACCTGAAAAAGTGATTTTAAAAGATGATGCATTGATTGTTAACATCAACGCTTCAAAATTAAAATCACCCATAGAGGCCAAATTAGAGGTTCACAACAAATATATTGACATTCAGTTGCCTTTGTCATGCGAAGAAACTTTCGGATGGAAGCAACGTTTCGAGTGCAAAGATATCATAGTTCCTTTTAATTCGGAAAAAGATATTGAATTTTATGGGGATTCTCCGACTACTTACTTCACTCTTCACCCAGGAGAATTTGTAATTTTTTTCCCTGAGGACGGACACGCTCCATGTGTAGGCGAAGGTGATATAAAAAAAATCATTGTAAAAGTAATCGTGCAATAAAAATCAAATCCATGAATATAGTCCAGAATGATCCATGGCTGAAGCCATACGAAGATGCCATTAAAGGGCGTTACGAATATTTCAGAGAGAAGAAGAAACAACTTACTCAAAATGGGACAATAAGTTTGAACGACTTTGCCTCAGGTCATCTCTATTTTGGACTACATTCAACAAATACCGGATGGATATTCAGAGAATGGGCCCCAAATGCCACTGCAATATACCTGGTTGGGACATTCAACGATTGGCAACAGCGGGATGAATATAGTCTAAAACCAATTGGAAACGGTGTTTGGGAAACTCAATTACCGCAACAGGCCCTCCATCACGGAGATCTTTACAAGCTTATGATACATTGGGATGGTGGTTGTGGAGAACGGATCCCAGCCTGGTGCCGACGGGTTGTACAAGATGACAACACCCACATTTTCAGTGCACAAGTCTGGAAACCGGAAAAAGCATATCAATTCAAAAATAACAATTTCAAACCCAATACGTCTCCCCTGCTCATTTACGAATGTCATATTGGTATGGCTACCGAGCAGGAGAAGGTCGGCAGTTATCGTGAATTCAGAGAAAATGTTCTCCCCAGAATTGCCAATGACGGCTACAATGCCATACAAATCATGGCAATACAGGAACATCCATATTACGGTTCATTCGGCTACCATGTATCCAGCTTTTTCGCGGCATCTTCACGATTTGGAACTCCTGAGGAGTTAAAAGAATTAATCGACACGGCTCACTCGATGGGGATTGCGGTTATTATGGATATTGTTCACTCTCATGCTGTGAGAAATGAAACGGAAGGTTTGGGCCGGTTTGACGGCTCTTATCATCAATATTTTCATAACAACGACCGTAGGGTTCATTCTGCTTGGGATTCGTTGTGTTTTGATTACGGAAAGAACGAAGTATTACACTTCCTGCTGTCCAACTGCAAATTCTGGCTCGAAGAATATCATTTCGACGGATTCCGTTTTGACGGAGTTACTTCGATGCTTTACTATAGTCATGGATTGGGAGAAGATTTTTCCAACTATGGTGATTATTATAACGGACATCAGGATACTGATGCTATTTGTTATCTTACTTTAGCAAACCAATTGATACATGAGGTCAACCCAAATGCT
>JAVBUX010000168.1:0-9083 GCA_031554915.1 Bacteroidales bacterium
CCGTGAGGAGTTTCCTCTGGAAAAAGCAAAAGAAGTGTTGAAAAATGAGACTATCGCTGTAATAGGTTATGGAGTACAGGGTCCTGGTCAATCGCTGAACCTGCGCGATAACGGATTTAATGTGATTGTTGGTCAACGTAAAGGTGGCAAGACTTGGGAAAAAGCCATTACAGATGGTTGGATTCCCGGAAAAACGCTTTTTGACATTGAAGAAGCATGTGAGAAAGCAACAATTATTCAGTATTTGCTTTCAGATGCAGCTCAAATCGAAGTTTGGCCACGTATTAAACCTTATCTGACAGCAGGGAAGGCTTTGTATTTTTCTCATGGCTTTGGAATTACTTATAAGGAACGTACCGGTATTATTCCTCCGGCAGATGTAGATGTTATTCTGGTGGCTCCAAAAGGTTCAGGGACATCATTACGCCGTATGTTTCTTGAAGGTCGAGGATTGAATTCCAGCTATGCAGTTTTTCAAGATGCCACTGGTCGTGCTAAAGAACGTACTATTGCTTTGGGTATTGGTGTCGGATCTGGTTATTTATTTGAAACCGATTTCAAGCGTGAAGTGTATTCTGACCTTACAGGCGAACGTGGCACTTTGATGGGTGCTATTCAGGGTATTTTGTTGGCTCAATATGAAGTGTTACGTGAAAACGGACATACTCCATCTGAAGCATTCAATGAGACAGTAGAAGAATTAACTCAGTCGTTGATGCCATTATTCGCTGAAAAAGGGATGGACTGGATGTATGCCAACTGTTCAACGACAGCCCAACGTGGAGCTTTGGACTGGATGACACCTTTCCATGATGCTACAAAACCGGTATTTCAGAAATTGTATCAGGAAGTTGCTTCAGGAAACGAAGCTCAGCGTTCTATCGACTCTAATTCTAAAACAGATTACCGCGAAAAACTGGAAGAAGAATTAAAAGCTTTACGTGAAAGCGAAATGTGGAAAACAGGTGCTGTTGTCCGTAAATTGCGTCCGGAAAACAATTAATATTTTTTGTTTCACACAGATTTCACGAATAATAAATCCGTGTAATCTGTGAAATCTGTGTGAAACATCTTATCTTTGCATCATGGCAAAGGATTCTCGTGAAAAGATATTAGTACGTACTTCGTTGATTAGCGTCATAGGAAATGCAATTCTATCATTATCTAAGATTGTGATAGGGATCATAGGGGGCAGTATGGCTGTCTTAGGAGATGGGATTGATTCGGCAACTGATGTTGTCATTTCGCTTGTAACCTTGTTTACAGCAAAAATTATGAGTCGTCCTCCCAATACAAAGTATGTCTATGGCTATGAAAAAGCAGATGGTATAGCAACCAAAGTCCTTTCTTTTGTAATCTTTTTTGCCGGGATTCAAATGCTAATTTCTACAGGAAGGAGTATTATTTATTCTGAAGTCAGAGAATTACCTTCACCAATAGTTATTTATGTAACAATATTTTCTATTGCAGGTAAATTTTTATTGGCTTGGAACCAGCTTCAACAAGGGAAAAAAGTGAGCAGCTCTATGTTGATAGCCAATGCCAAAAATATGAGGAATGATGTTTTGATTTCTACTGGTGTTTTATTAGGACTTCTCTTTACATTTGTGCTGAAATTACCTATATTAGACTCAATTACGGGTCTTCTGATCAGTTTGTATATTATAAAATCATCTATTGGTATTTTCAAAGAATCAAATGTGGCTTTGATGGATGGGATAAGTGATATTTCTGTTTATGAGCAAATTATTGTTGCGGCCGAAAGTGTTCCAGGAGCATGTAATCCTCATCGTATCCGTTCTCGTCAATTGGGAAATATGTATATGATTGTATTGGATATCGAAGCAGATGGGAATCTAACTCTGTATCAGGCTCATGAAATAGCTCATCTGGTCGAAGAAAGTATCAAAAAATCAGTCGATAATGTATATGATATCGTAGTACATGTCGAACCCAAGGACACGTGTCACCAGGAAGAAAAATTTGGAATAGATAAGTCAATTCTATCTTAAATCATTTTGAATATTTCTTAGGAAAATCGGATGAAATCATTTTTCTGAACCGATCAATCCAAGTCTCAGTTGGTTCTTCTTTGAGGAAGGATTCTATATGGCGTTGTTTCTTTTCTTCAAAAATTTCATCAAAATCGATTAAAATACCAGTTTCTTCAACATCTCCGAATTCAGGATTCACAGCTGTTCCAAACATTTTCATCGTTGGAGATAAACTCATGTAAGCGCTGACTAATGGTGGAATATTAATTCCAAATTTTCGTACTTCGGCATTGAGGGTTTTGTAATCCTCTTTGTAGGTCCAGGCATTGAAAAGTTTTTTCATTTCCACAATGTCAGTATTGGTTTCAAGGGGATGAATGGGAGTGACCAGTTGTCTTTTATCATAAAAATATTTCTCCAAAAAATATAAGATCATATTTCTGGCTTGGACGTTGTAGGTACTGTACATCGTTACTTTTCCAAAGAAAAATCTCAACGAAGGATTGATGACAGTAAGAGCTCCTAATCCATCCCAGAGATTGTCCAGAGCAAATAAAGCCTTGGATCCGGCTTTGGAAGATTGATAGTCTAATGAAACGAAAGAACGCCCTAGTTCTACCATTTTAGGTAGATATTTTTGAATAAAGCGGTCGGAGAAGTGGAATAATTCGGAAGTAGCCAGATTTGCAGGTTGTCCGTCTTTTTTAAATACCACCTCATTACCACATAAAAATCGATATCCTCCAAGGATTTCTTCATCTTCAGGATCCCATACAATAAGCTGACGATAAGGGTTTTGCATTACATCAAAATCGTCAATATCGGAAGATAATCCGGTTCCGCCTCCATAATGCCGAAAAGCAATTTCACGCAGACGGCCAATTTCGTTCATCAAATTAGGGGCCGTGTGGGCAGTAAACAGGTAAATCTCGTTGCCTGATTTATTTGTTTTACGTAGCAACTTATCCTTTGTCAACTCTTCCTTCAGCAGTTTTCTGTCAATCTTTGGAATAATTTCTTCCATGCATTAATATCTTTTCAACAAATATACCTGTTCTTTCATCCAGTTTGCCCACTCTTGATGAGTCTTTGTGTCATCAAAAAATTGCCATGAAATTGGTTCACCAAAATAAATCCGGAAAGTTTTTCCTTTGGATTTGAACATTTCACGGGGCAAAAATAACATTTCTAAATTGAATTTCATCTTTAAAACCTTACGGATATTCGCCAGATTGTAAAAAAAGTTTGAATTTTTTGCTTCAAAGTGCACTGGAACTATGTCACGCTTATATTCGATAGCTTTTGTAATAAACATTTTTTTCCATTCAGCATCAATAACCTGACTATTTTGCTTTCTGGAACATAGTCCGGCCGGAAATGTAATGACTTGATTTTCAGAAGAAAAAGCTTCATTAATGGCTAAAATGCCATCTTTTGCCTGGGATCCATGCTTATTAATTGGAATGAAAATAGGTTTCAAAGGATCTATAAAATACAATAGATCGTTTACCAAGTATTTTATTTTTTTATCAAAAATATTTCCCAGAACAGAAGATAAACATATTCCATCCAATCCCCCGAGAGGATGGTTAGATACGAAAATGAGTTTTTTTCCGTTTGTAGGAATGTTTTCCCTATTGATAATTTCCAATTTGATTTTGAAGTATTCAACAGCTTTATTCATAGTATCGACACCAGTGTCTGTGCCGTTAAATTGCAGGAAATCATTCAGATTATCTTCTTTTATGAGCCAGGAGAGAAATTTAGTGACAAAACGGGGGATTTTTTTTTGACTCTTTCCTACTTTTGAACGTATGATTTTATCCAAGTTGATTTGGAAAACATTATTCATCTTTATCTGTTATTATTATTGACAGAATACAAAGATACTATATTAAAATGATTATAATATGAAAACCGTCAAGATTTTAAGTGCTTTATTGTTGTCAGTAGTAATGATTACATCTTGTAATTCAGGTAAAAAACAAAGTGAAGAGTCCGGTGTTGAATCCACTCCGGCTGTAAGTGAGACCGCAGCTCCAGAGGATATACCTGTGGAGATCAAACAATTGTCAGGTTATTTTTTGAAAAATTCATACGAACTGCCGAAAGAGGTAAATGTTATTGAGGTGGTGGATAATGACCAAATGAAACTGGTATTTGGAGTTGGAAAGACAATGAATAACAAAGTGGATGCCGTTGATTTCAATACCAGTGCAGTGATTGGCGTTGCTTTACAACCAACAGATATTAAAACTGATATGAAAATTGAAAAAGTTGAAAAATCAGGAGACGCTCTTAATGTTTATGTTTTGTTGGTTAAAGGAGAAAAGCAATCATTTACAACAAAACCGGTTATTTTATTTTCTTTTTCAAAACTTGTGGATGTGAAAGAGGTAAAACTATTTATTGATGGTGAAAATAAGGATGTACTTCCTCTAAAGTTTAAGAATATCTGAAAATAAATTCTGATAATAAGAAATCAATCAGTCTGTTGATAATATCAGCCGGCTGGTTGATTTTTTTTATGCAATTTATGTCGGTGGAAGTATCAAGACTTTTACGGAGAGTCCAATGATAACTACTGTTAATTAATTGCCTGAGTACTTTAGTTTGAAGAGGAAAAGTTCTGATTATGAAAAAAAAATGTATCTTTGTATCGGAATTTTGATAAATTTTCAAATTTTCGGTGCAACGTTTTTTAATCATGTTCATTTAAAGAATTGTTATTATATGTAAATAATTCTATACATGGTAATGAAAATTTTGAATAAATAAAATAAAGACAATGATTATGAGAACAAAAAGAAATTGGTTTGTTATTGCTATTACGGTGATTATGGCAGGTAGTCTGACCAGCTGTTTGGATGAAGGTCAAAATTCACAAGATTTCCCTGCAGTTCCGGCTTATATGACACAGAAAGATATGAAATATTATATGGAAACTATTTACGGTAATGCTTATGCTGCTGGTTTATCGAATATAGTATCTGATCCGTTTGAGCTATATGATACTTACGGAATTGCCTGGTATAATATTAATTATGATGAACAACCAGCAGGTACTGATGGAATTACAGTTCCTTATACTGCAGGTGTAAGTGGATGGCTTCCTGTAAAAACTACCAGTTTGGATATAAATGGTGGAGAATTTTCCGACTATTATATGGATACTATTATCTCTGCTAATTTATTTTATGGACAATTATTAAGGAATCATGCTTTTTTCGTAATGAGAGAGAATGCTCCAAGTTCCAGGGTATATAATTACCATTTGACTCTCAATACAGACTCTACTGCCAGTCAGGGAGGTGTGCCAGCATTGTATATGCAAGCGGAAATGACATCTCCTGGAAGCGGAACTTCTTCTGCAGTGGACTTTGCGTATGCATTTGACATGAGTACTCTTATGAACGATAGCAGATATGTTGAAGATGTTAAAATAACTGGTATTGATTGTCAACAGGTTAAATTTAATTTATACTATCAATCAGGAGTCAACAAAACATCTGGAAAACCTGTTTTCACTAAAGCAAATACAGAAGGTACTGTAGCGATAGTCCGGGTTAAACCTAAAAATTAGTATAACAAATTTGGATGTTAAAGAATATTTTTGATCTGCTTGTCAGGTTAATCTCTCAGCCGGCAAAAGCTTGGAGTATGTTGGCCGGCAAGCAGGAAAACAATAATGAACGTTTTTATAAGAGCTACTTATACCCATTGTTTGGTATTGTAGCTCTCTTGTCGTTTGTAGGTGTGTTGCTTGCAGCACAGGAAGGGCAGCGATTTGAAATTTCTTTTGGGGAACACCTGCAATTTGCTCTTAAGAATTGTGTCCGTATGACAATCATCACTTTTGCCGGTTTTCATTTAGCATCGTATATTTTATCGGAAGTGATGAGAAAAATTTTTAAAAGACCGGGAGAGTTGAAGTTATGCCAGCGTTTTGTCGGATATTCATCTTCTGCCGTTTACTTGTTGATATTAACCAGATCTTTATTTCCATCCCTTTTCTTCTTGTATATATTTTTGCTTTATGTAGTTTATATTATATGGGAAGGAGCAATTCCATATATGAAGATAGAAGAAAATGATCAATTAAAATTTACACTTTGGAGTGGTGCAGTTGTTTTATTAACTCCTTTTCTAATTGAAGTCATTATGGGTGCATTTATGCCTAGATTGATGTAATTTTAAAGTTGATTGAGGGCGATGGATTTTTAATGTTCCTGATTCTCATAGTTTATATGTCACAACAGAACAATATATTAATTAAAAATAAGAGGGCTTCGTTTGATTATGAATTCATCGAAACTTTCATGGCAGGAATTGTATTGACTGGGACGGAAATCAAATCTATTCGTTTAGGGAAGGCAAGTCTTGTAGATACGTATTGTACGATTATTCGTGGTGAGGTTTGGGTAAAAAATATGTATATTGCCGAGTATTTCTATGGTACATATAATAATCACGAAATCCGTCGTGATAAAAAATTACTGTTGAATAAACGGGAGATTGCAAAGATTGAACGTTTTGCTAAAGATGCCGGATTTACGATAATTCCCACAAAAATGTTCATCAATGAGAAAGGATTGGCTAAGGTGGTTATTGCCGTTGCAAAAGGAAAGAAACAATACGACAAACGCCAATCGATTAAAGAACGTGATGATAAACGGGATATAGACCGTGCTTTTAAACGATAAATGGATATACATCAAATACTACAGAATAGAGTCCTGATCCTGGATGGGGCTATGGGTACGATGATACAACGGTATCATCTTAAAGAAGAAGATTACCGGGGAAAACGTTTTGCTCATCTGCCCGGGCAATTGAAAGGAAATAATGATATGCTTTGTATCACTCAACCGGATATTATCAAAAAAATTCATGTTGAGTATCTTGAAGCTGGTGCGGACATTATAGAAACGAACACTTTCAGTTGTACAACTATTTCCATGGCTGATTATGGTATGGAATCATACGTTCGGGAGTTAAATCTGACAGCGGTTCAGTTGGCTCGAGAAGTTGCCGATGAATATACCCGGAAAAATCCTCTAAAACCTCGTTTTGTTGCGGGTTCTATAGGCCCAACAAATAAGACAGCATCCATATCTCCGGATGTTTCTAATCCCGGATACCGTAATATCACATTCGATGACCTTCGAATTGCATTCAAAGAGCAGGTTTTAGCCTTAATTGAAGGTGGAGTTGACCTCTTGTTGCTGGAAACCTGTTTTGATACGCTTAACGTGAAGGCCGCTCTGGTGGCTTCAGAAGAGGCTATAAGAGAATCAGGGAAAAATCTCCCTTTGATGCTTTCATTTACTTTGGCCGGTAAAAGCGGTCGCTTACTTTCCGGACAAACTTTGGATGCTGCTATGGCTTCTGTATCACACATCAAGCTATTGTCTGTCGGTTTGAATTGTTCTTTTGGTGCATCAGAAATGAAGCCTTTTTTGAAAGAGCTGGGACGAATTGCACCTTGTTTTATTAGTGCTTATCCAAATGCCGGATTGCCCAATAGTCTTGGGGAATATGATGAAACGCCGGAAAAAATGGCAGTCCAAATCAAAGAATATGTAAATGAGGGTTTAGTTAATATTCTTGGTGGTTGTTGCGGGACAACCCCTGCCCACATCGCTCAATATACGGCTTTGGTTAAGGGTGCTAAACCCCATGTGCCGCCAGAATCATCAGAAAACCTGATTTTATCCGGTTTGGATGTCTTGGAAGTTACTCCTGAAAGTAATTTTGTGAATATCGGAGAACGCTGTAATGTTGCAGGTTCCCGTAAATTTTTAAGACTGATTAAAGAAAAAAAATATGAAGAAGCGCTTTCCATTGCCCGTCAACAAGTGGAAGATGGTGCGCAGATTCTCGATATTAATGTCGATGACGGACTCCTTGATGGAGTTTATGAAATGACGACTTTTCTCAATTTGATGTCTTCTGAACCGGATATAGCACGTATTCCGGTAATGATTGACAGTTCGGACTGGAATGTTATTGAAGCCGGATTAAAGTGCTTGCAAGGCAAATCCATAGTCAATTCTATTAGTCTGAAAGAAGGAGAAACCGAGTTCTTGAGGAAAGCCGGAAAAATAAGATTATATGGAGCTGCTGTTGTTGCCATGGCTTTCGACGAAAAAGGTCAGGCTGATACTTTTGAACGAAAAATAGAAATTTGTGAGCGGGAGTATAAGCTTTTGACTCAGAAAGCAGGATTTCAGCCTTCCGACATTATTTTTGATCCCAATATTTTGGCAATTGCTACAGGCATTGAGGAACATTCAAACTATGGATTTAATTTTATCCGTGCTACCGAGTGGATCAAAAAAAACCTGCCTGGAGCGAAGGTGAGTGGAGGAGTCAGTAATCTTTCTTTCTCATTTCGTGGTAATGATTATCTGCGTGAATGTATGCATGCGGTTTTCCTTTATCATGCTATCCGGAAAGGAATGGATATGGGTATTGTTAATCCTTCGACAACAGTAACTTATCAGGATGTGCCTGAAAATTTGTTAAAAATGATTGAAGATGTCATTTTTAACAGAACTGCAGATGCTGCTGAAAAATTGACGGAATATGCTCAACAAAATAATGAGTCGCTTCAGGATAAGGAAGAAAAGCAGGAAGAATGGAGAAAATTATCTCTGGCCGGACGTTTGCAACATGCGCTGATCAAAGGGATAGATACTTACCTGGAAGATGATTTGGCGGAAGCCTTGAAAACCTACTCTCAACCGATTGATATTATCGATCAACCATTGATGGATGGTATGAATATTGTCGGAAATCTTTTTGGAGAGGGTAAAATGTTTTTACCTCAGGTGGTAAAAACAGCCCGCACGATGAAAAAAGCGGTAACTATTCTTCAACCGGCTATTGAAGCTACTCGTAAGGTAGATGCTGTACATGCCGGTAAAATTCTGATGGCTACCGTCAAAGGAGATGTTCATGATATCGGTAAAAACATTACGGGAGTAGTCCTGGCATGTAATAATTATGAAATCATTGATTTCGGAGTGATGGTTCCCCCTGAAGAAATCATTCGTCAGGCAAAGGAACATCAGGTGGACATTATCG
>JAVBUX010000230.1:0-11518 GCA_031554915.1 Bacteroidales bacterium
CAAAAAATGTTCGATACTGTTGCCGATTTGAAAGTTCCATATATAATGATGCACATGAGAGGAACTCCCCAAACCATGATGCAGCAGACTATTTATGACAATATGATGAAAGATATTTTTCTGTATTTTTCCGAAAAAATAAATGTTTTACATCAAAAAGGAGTCAATGATATCATTCTTGATCCGGGATTTGGGTTCAGTAAAAATACAGACCAAAACTTCTACTTGATGAAGGTTTTAAAAGAATTTCGTATATTTGAACTCCCGATTTTAATCGGTATTTCACGCAAAACAATGATTCGCAACTTACTGAATTGCAGTATTGATGAAACATTGAATGGGACTACCATTTTAAACACCATTGCCCTCATGGAAGGAGCTTCTATTTTACGGGTACATGATGTGAAAGAAGCTGTGGAATGTGTCAAAATTTATAACAAAGTAAAAACATCTGATGCATTTTGATTTTAGTATAAAAGACGCCATTGATGTACTACTGGTAGCGTTTTTCATGTATAAACTCTATCAACTGATGAAGAGGTCCGGTACTACGGCCATCTTTAGCGGTATTTTGGCATTTTTTGCCATCTGGGTAGTGGTTTCACAAATCCTCGAAATGCGTCTGATGGGTGCTATCCTGGACAAATTCATCAGTGTTGGTTTTATTATTTTAGTCATATTATTCCAAGATGAGATCCGACGCTTTTTGCAAGTCATGGGGTCTCACCGAGGATGGAAATTTCTTACCCGATTATTTGCTTCTAAGAATGACTCTGTAAAAGAAGACTTGTCGTATGTTATGCCTATTGTTTTGTCTTCAATGAATATGTCGAAAGCAAAAACCGGCGCATTAATGGTATTGCAACAAGATATCAGCCTTGAAATGTATATTCAGACAGGAGAAATTCTCAATGCAAATCTCAGCACCAGGTTAATAGAGAATATCTTCTTCAAAAACAGCCCGTTACATGACGGAGCGATGATCATTGTTGACAAAAAAATCAAAGCTGCATCCTGTATTCTCCCGGTTTCCCAGAAAAATGACATTCCAAAAGAATTAGGACTGAGACACCGTTCTGCATTGGGAATTTCACAGGAAACAGATGCAAAAGTGATCGTGGTTTCAGAAGAAACCGGACATATCTCTATGGCACATAAAGGAAAACTACACCTGAACCTCACCGGAGAAGAACTTCAAAAACTGCTGATAACAAAGAAAAAAGCAGCACAATAACTATTAAAAATAGTTAATCAACTGTACATCATAGTTGTTTAACTAAAAAATGTAGTTATATTTGCATTGTAACAAAAATTACATAGCAATATCATGAAACGATTGACTGCAAAAGAAGAAGAAATCATGGGATTTTTCTGGGAAAAAGGTCCCCTGTTCGTCAAACAATTAATTGACGAATACGAAGAACCCAAGCCACATTATAATACCCTTTCCACCATCGTGAGAGGATTGGAAGAAAAAGGTTATATCAAATACAATTCTTTCGGAAATACCTATCAGTATTACGCCTCCATCTCCGAAGAAGAATACCGTAGAAAAACGCTCAAAAATGTAGTTTCCAGATACTTTGACAATTCATACACCAGGGTAGTATCCACCTTAATTGAGGAAGAAAATATCTCTGTCGATGAGTTGCAAGAGTTGATCCAACAAATCAAAAGCAAACAGAAATAATTATCATTTTTGATATATCCATCGTATGGAAACCTTTTTTCTATATATCATCAAAGCATCTTTTTGCCTGGTTTTACTTTACATTTTCTTCAAAGCACTACTGAGCAGAGAAACTTTCTTCCGATTCAACCGTTTCGTGTTGCTCGGAGGGATTATAATCGCGTCACTTCTGCCTCTTATCACATTACAAACAACTGAAGAAACTGCAATACAAGCATCCATAAGACATGTTGAGAGTTTTTTCATAAACAATAATCATGTTAATGATGAACCAACTTTTTCAAATCTAGTTGTGACCAGCCATAATGTAGAGGATAATCGCGATTTACCGATTATGGCCTCTCCTAAAAAATCTGGATTTCCATTAACGGAATCTCAAATCTTACTTTCAATCTATATGTTGGGATTATCCGTCTCTCTTGCCGGACTCCTGATCTCTGTCTTTAAAATGGTGCAATTAATACGGAAAGGAAATAAAACACACAATGGAAAATACATTATTGTATTGGTAAACAAGAAAATATGTCCGTTTAGTTTTGGAAAATATATCGTACTTTCAGAAATAGATTATAAACAAAATCCAACAGAAATCCTCACTCATGAATTAGTACATGCTCGAAAAAAACATTCCCGGGATCTGATTTTCATGGAATTTTTCGTCTTACTACATTGGTTCAATCCTGTGATATGGCTACTAAAACGTGAACTACAGGATATACACGAATACGAAGCCGATAACGGTGTCATCAATCAAGGCATAGATGCAACACAATATCAACTATTACTCGTGAAAAAAGCTGTCGGCGCAAGGTCCTACACTATTGCCAACAGCTTCAATCACAGTAAAATTAAAAACAGAATTACTAT
Organism: Bacteroidales bacterium; assembly: GCA_031554915.1. GTDB lineage: Bacteria > Bacteroidota > Bacteroidia > Bacteroidales > Azobacteroidaceae > BNXB01. The sequence goes on from JAVBUX010000230.1 coordinate 2,558, forward strand.
GATGTTAAAAAGAAAATCAACTCAATGGGCACGATTCAAACTTATTTTGTTTGTTCCTGTGGCGACAGTGGTGCTGCAAGCCTTTGCCCGTCCGGAAATGACCGGAATTGAAGAAACGCTACTAAGTAGCGAAGTTACAACAATTTCTCAGGACATCCAAAAATGGTCGAAAGAATATTTCGACAAAGAAGTCGATGAATATGTAAAAATTCCTCGAGCAACCAACCTCTCAAGTACATGGAAAACTTGTCAAGTAAATTTAATGCCGAACCAATATGTATTAAAATTTACAGAGACTTACAAAAATGATCCTAAAAAGAAATGTCTTATAGAAATGTCTGAAAAGACAGATGACGGACTTAATAAAACAATCAAAAAAGAAATCCTTTCATACAATAAAAAGAATATCAAGACCGGAGTTCTTGAACCATTCATAATCTTTTTAAATATCCAGTCCGAAGTATCTGAAGAAAGAATTAAAAATTTTCTGGATAACATTGGGGTGACAAATGAAGAGATCAAAGAACTCTGGAACAAACGCCCAGGTGGAACGGAGATCATAGTACGGGATCCCAGTCCAAAAAACCCAGTTTTAGTGGTAATTAACGAGAGATGTGATCTATTTTCAAAAAAGAATTTGGAGGGAAGTCCCGTCTTATTAAGAACGGCCAAACTAATATCAGACAAAACTCCGCCACCACCACCTACTTTAAAAAAAACCGTCAAGTTCGTTGAGAAACCGCTAGCGCCACCCGTAAAAGAAACAAATAAAAAAACACAGGAGAAAATCTTAGCACCGCCTGTGCAAGAAACAAAGTAGTCAATTCGGAAATATTTTAATTTTTCTCCGAAAAATTTGTAGAATTACGAAATATTCGTATCTTTGCGAATGTTTCGTAATTCTTTTTACATGGAAAAGTTAACAATACAAGAAGAAGATGCCATGAGAATCGTTTGGAGAAAGGGTTCCGGGTTCATCAAAGATTTTCTGGAAGACTATCCGGAGCCAAAGTTACCCTATACAACATTGGCTTCGATCGTAAAAAACCTGGAGAAGAAAAAATATATTTCTTCCCGTAAGTATGGTAACGTGTATGAATACACACCTCTCATTAAAGAAGAGGAATACAAAAAAACTTTCATGTCTGGTTTTGTACGTCATTATTTCAAAAATTCGTACAAAGACCTGGTCGCATTCTTTGTCAACGAAAAAGCACTGACCCCTGAAGAACTGAGAGAACTGGCAGAAATGATCGAACAAGAAAACACCAAACCATGAATCCGGAACTACTATATATATTAAAGGTAAACATTACCCTTGGAGTATTTTATATCTTTTATCTATTGTTTTTACAAAAAGATACATTTTATTTATGGAAACGATACTACTTTCTTGCAGCATTGCCTCTATCATTTCTATTTCCATTAATTGATTTTTCAGGGTTTTTCTCTCCGGTGCAAGTACAAACCATTCAACACATTACCCCAAACTTCCCAATCAATGTAAGCGGCGCAGAAAAACAATTTTCAATGCAGGATGGCATATTGTTTGTCATCGTAATCGGCATAGCAATTTTATTTATCCGCTTGGGAATTCAATTAGTCAGTTTATGTGAAGTTCGCAGTAAATCAACTCCAGAAAAGAATTTCAATGATTGTAAGATCAGAAAGATGCATACGGTAACAAATCCGTTTTCATTTTTCCGAACTATTTATATCAATCCTGCGTTACATAACGAAGAAGATCTGAAAGCCATTTTGAATCACGAAGAAATACACGTAACACAATGGCATTCAATTGATATTATGCTCTTTGAAACAATTTGCGCCCTTTGTTGGTACAATCCCTTAGTATGGCTACTCAAACAGGCTGTAAGGCAAAATATCGAATTTTATACTGATAAACAAATTCTGGAAGCTGGTTACGACAGGCGCCAATACCAACAGGAGCTCCTGAAGGTTAGTCAAATACCGACTTATCTGGAAATTGCGAATAATTTCAATTTTAAACATTTAAAAAAACGAATCACAATGATGAACAAGAAAAATTCAAACAGAATGCAATTATTAAAATTTGTACTGATAGTTCCTTTGTTTGCGGGAATGACTGTTTTGGCAAACAACAATGTGTCTTTAACCAGCCAGGGAGATAATAAACCTGTTAAAATAGAGGCTAAAGATGCCAAACAGATCACTGTCAACGAAACAACTCATGATTTCAAAACAATCAAAGCAAAAGACGGAAAGGTAACAGCAGTTTTTACGCTTACCAATAACACAGATAAGCCTATAGTAGTCACAAATGTTAAGCCTTCCTGCGGCTGTACAACTCCCGAATGGACAAAAGAACCTATTGCTCCGGGAAAACAAGGACATGTAAAAGCTGATTTCAACCCGGCAGGACAGTCTCCAGGTGCTTTTGAAAAAACAATTACAGTTGAAACTTCCGGAGAACCTTCAACCATGACGCTTAAAATCAAAGGGACTATAGACGTTGATTAATTCAAGTCTGCAAGTTATAAGTTAAAACAAAGGGTATATCAAAAGTCGAAATAACGAAATTCTGACTTTCGATCTACCCTTTTACTTTTGACCTGAATCAGATCCTTTGCCTGATCCGAAAACTATTTCATCAAATCTCTTAGTTTAGCTTCATTATCAGCCGACCAATAGCCGCAATCCAATTCAATAAAAACGGAAGTATAAGGCAGTACCTGTTCGGTTTTAAGAACCACAACATTAAATAATTTAGAGGCATCGTCCAAACGCTTGAAAACATCATTGTGATTGAGTGTTTGAACGTTATTCCCGGCTAAGGTTTGTTGTAGATTCTTCTTAAATGTATTAATTCCGGAGACCATCTCCTCTGAAATATATCCTAACTCGGCATCTGTGTAATAAATTCCAGCGACATGAGTCGCAGACTTAATTTTTCCGGTTACTTTGCCAAGCACATCCAAAAGTTCTCCGTTGGTATTGATGTATGTCATTCCTGCAGCACTCTGCAATGGGAAAGCCTTATCCACCACCAAAATCCAATTACGGTGCCCTAATAATGGAAGAACTTCATCCAGTTGCTCTTCCCATGTTTTTTCTATTTTCACATTCATAACTTCTTGATTTTCTTTACTTTTATCACCGCAACAAGCTGTAAGGAAAAAAGTAGATAATAAAATTAATACAATGTTTGTTCGTTTTTTCATTCTTCCTGTTTTTAGATTCTTCATATAGAAACTTTCAGCTACAAATATAATAATTTTTGGAAATCTGGATATTTTTTCCCAATTTTGAATCCCAAATAACAAATTTAATGAAACAATATCTCGATTTATTGAACCGTGTTCTGTCAGAAGGAGCCCCAAAAGAAGACCGCACCGGCACCGGTACTTTAAGTGTATTTGGCCACCAGATGCGATTTAATATGGAAGAAGGTTTTCCTATGCTGACTACCAAAAAATTGCATCTCAAGTCAATTATTTACGAATTACTATGGTTTTTGAAAGGAGATACAAATATAAAGTATCTAACTGATAATGGGGTTCGGATATGGAATGAATGGGCCGATGAAAACGGCGATTTAGGACATGTTTACGGTTACCAATGGAGGTCATGGCCCGATTATAACGGAGGACATATTGACCAGATCACAGAAGTGGTTAATACAATCAAGAATAACCCTGATTCTCGAAGAATCATTGTCAGCGCCTGGAATGTAGGAGACCTGAATAACATGAACCTCCCACCCTGCCATGCATTTTTTCAATTTTATGTGGCAAACGGAAAACTTAGCCTGCAACTCTACCAACGCAGCGCTGACATCTTCCTGGGTGTTCCGTTCAATATTGCTTCCTATGCTTTATTATTAAAAATGATGGCACAGGTAACCGGTCTCAAAGAAGGAGATTTCGTACACACATTCGGCGATGCCCATATCTATACCAACCATTTAGATCAGGTAAAATTGCAATTAAGCAGAGAACCCAAAGCTCTGCCAAACATAAAGATCAATCCGGATGTGAAAAGTATTTTTGACTTCCAATTCGAAGATTTCCAATTGGAAAACTACGATCCACATCCTCACATCAAAGGTGATGTCGCAGTATAAATGAATTCTCAATTCGTATGATTATTTCAATCATTGTAGCAGTCGCGAAGAACAACGAAATCGGCCGGGGAAACGATCTTCTTTGGAGATTACCGGCTGAATTAAAACGTTTTAAGGAATTAACTACCGGTCATACTATTATGATGGGCCGGAAAACATTCGAATCTCTTCCTAAAGGAGCACTTCCCAACAGAAGAAACATTGTCCTGAGTCGGGATACAAATATCTCGTATGAAAATTGTGAAGTTTATTCCTCTTTGGATGCAGCATTGATCAAAACAATCAATGAAGAAGAGGTTTTCATTATTGGTGGTGGACAAGTCTATAACCAGGCATTACCTTTGGCCGACAAACTATATCTGACCCGTGTACATGCAGAATTTCCGGATGCAGACACATTTTTTCCTGCAATCAATTGGTCTGAATGGCAGGAAACTTCTCGTGAGACCTGGCCTGCCGACGAGAAGAATCCTTATTCATTTACTTTTTATGAGTTTGAACGGGTTTGATCTTCAACCCATTTTCTTGCATTTACAAAAGCTTCAACCCAAGGCGTAATTTCATCCGATAATACTCTGTCTTCCGGATAGTTAGCACACTGCCATGGGAATACAGATCTTTCCAGGTGAGGCATCATAGCCAGGTGGCGGCCGTCTTTCGAACAGATACCGGCAACAGAATAATCCGAACCGTTAGGATTACCCGGATATTCAGTATAATTATACCTCGCAACAACATTATATTTCGATTCTTCATAAGGCAAACTGAATTTTCCTTCTCCGTGTGCTACCCAAATACCTATTTTATTTTTAGATAATGAGTTGAACATCACAGATTTATTTCTTGGGATCTCCACAGAAACAAACTCCGATTCAAACTTATGAGAATCATTATGAAGCATTTTTGCTTTCTTCTTGTGCTCCGGACAAATCAGATCCAGTTCCACCATCAACTGGCAACCATTACAGATACCTAAACTCAAAGTATCTTTACGCTTGTAGAAACGCTCCAAAGCACTTTTTGCCTTCTCATTATAACGGAACACTCCCGCCCATCCTTTAGCAGAACCCAAGACATCAGAATTAGAGAATCCTCCGCAGAACACAATCATATTCACATCGTCCAGAGTCTCACGCCCCGAAGCCAAGTCGGTCATGTGAACATCTTTCACATCAAAACCGGCCAAATAAAGCGAATAAGCCATTTCCCGTTCGCCGTTGGTTCCTTTTTCACGGATAATTGCAGCTTTCACTCCCGAAGCCTTTTTACGATCGGCTGAAAGTCCATATTGAGACAACTGTCCTGTAAATGTTTTATTGAAACGGTACTCCAATGCTTGATTTTTGTAGTTTTCAAAACGAGCTTTTGCCAGTTTTGCAGGAGTTTGAGAACGTTCCAAAAGATAAGAAGAGCGGAACCAAACATCACGCAAATGATTGATATCCAATGCAATATTCTTATCAGTCTTTTTAATTCTAATCTCACGTTCCTTGACTACCTTACCAATAGCAGCAAATGCAACTCCATGTTCGTTAAGGAAAGTCTCTACAGCTTTTTTATCCTGAGCCTGAATGATAATTCCAGGATTTTCACTGAATAATATCTTTATCAGATCTTTCTCTTTGATCTTGTCCAAATTCAGTTCCAAACCTCCATCAACATTAGCAAAACACATTTCAAGCAGCGTGGTAATCATACCCCCGGCAGAAATATCGTGACCCGCAAGGATCAATCCTTTTTCGATCAGCTCCTGAACAGCATTGAAAGTCGTTGCAAAATATTCAGCATCTTTCACTGTAGGAACTTCAGCACCTAATTTATTGATAGATTGGGCAAAAGCCGAACCTCCTAATTTCAATTGATCAAAAGAAAAATCAATATAATAAATTCCTGAGCCACGTTTATTTTTGATTACCGGAGAAACAATTTTGCGAATATCCGAAACTTCAGCTCCGGCAGAAATGATGACTGTTCCCGGAGAGAAAACCTTCTCTTCTCCATATTTTTGTGTCATGGACAATGAGTCCTTACCGGTAGGTATATTAATACCTAACGTACATGCAAAAGCTGAACATGCCTCAACTGCTTTATATAAACGGGCATCTTCTCCCGGATTCTTACATGGCCACATCCAGTTGGCGCTCAAAGAAACACTCTTGATACGCTCTGCTAATGGAGCAAAAACAATGTTTGTTAACGATTCGGCAATCGCCAATACAGAACCCGCAGCAGGATCAACCAAAGCAGCCTGTGGAGCATGCCCGATAGAAGTCGCGATTCCTGATTTTCCACGATAATCTAATGCCACAGCGCCTAAATCACTCAATGGCAACTGAATAACTCCCTGGCATTGTTGACGGGCTACTTTTCCTGTTACCGAACGATCCACTTTATTTGTCAACCAGTCTTTACATGCCACTGCTTCAAGTTGCAACACATTTTCGAGGTATTTGCCCAGGTGCTTTTCGTCGTATTTCAACGATTCAAACGATTCGGATATCGTCTGGTCATTCATTACTGTACGAGGCGGTTTTCCGAAGAAATCCTCCAGTCGCAAATCTAATGGTCTCTGACCATCTTTTTGTTCGAATACAAATTGCATATCACCGGTAGTTTCTCCCACTACATACATCGGAGAACGCTCACGTTCAGCAATTTTGCGTACTTTTTCAATATCTTTCGATTCGAGCAAAAGACCCATACGTTCCTGGCTCTCATTTCCAATAATTTCTTTAGCAGATAAAGTCGGATCTCCAACAGGGAGCTGCGACATATCAATTTTTCCTCCGGTAGTTTCCACCAGTTCCGAAAGACAGTTAAGGTGACCTCCGGCACCATGGTCATGGATTGAGACAATCGGATTATTGTCTGATTCAGCAAGTGTACGAATCACATTCGATGCACGTTTCTGCATTTCTGGGTTAGCCCGTTGAACAGCATTCAATTCGATTCCGCTGGAATATTCTCCGGTGTCAACCGAAGACACAGCACCTCCACCCATTCCGATACGGTAGTTATCGCCTCCCAGCACAACCACTTTCTCTCCTGCTTTCGGAGTGCCTTTCAGGGCATCACGTTTGGTACCGAAACCAACACCTCCGGCAAGCATAATCACTTTATCGTAAGCAAATTTTTTGCGATTTTCTTCGTGCTCAAAAGTCAATACTGAACCACAAATTAACGGTTGTCCGAATTTATTCCCAAAATCCGAAGCTCCATTAGAAGCTTTCACCAGGATTTGTTCCGGAGTTTGATACAACCATTTACGCGGGTTTATTCCTTTTTCCCAATCCCTGTCGTTTTCTGTTCTGGGATAAGAAGTCATATAAACAGCAGTTCCTGCAATCGGCAAAGAAGCTTTCCCTCCGCCGAGACGGTCACGGATCTCACCTCCAGTACCTGTTGCAGCTCCATTGAACGGTTCTACCGTTGTAGGGAAATTATGGGTTTCAGCTTTCAAAGAAATAACAGTTTCTATCGATTTAGTCGAGAAGAAGTCGGGTTTATCTCCCGAAAGCGGGGCAAATTGTTCCACGACAGGACCTTGATTGAAAGCAACATTATCTTTATAAGCAGATACCAGTGCATTAGGGTTGACTTGAGATGTTTTTTTAATCAACTGAAACAGAGTGCTTTCCTTTTCTTCTCCATCAATAGCAAAAATTCCATTGAAAATTTTGTGACGGCAGTGTTCCGAATTTACCTGAGAAAACCCAAATACCTCTCCATCGGTTAATTTCCGACCTAAACGCTCACTAACACTATTCAGGTAATCAATTTCATCCTGGCTCAAAGCCAATCCTTCTTTTTGATTATAAGAAGCAATATCATCAATCTGAATAATAGGATCCGGTTTTTTATTGATTGTAAAAACATCCTGTCCGATACCATTATATATCCGTTGAAGCATCGGATCATGCTCTGCGTCTTTTCCTTTTACAACAAAAAATTCTTCAATACGGGCACTTCCTTCGAGTCCCATATTTTGAGTAATTTCAACAGCATTTGTACTCCATGGAGTAATCATTTCCCGCCGCGGACCAACAAACCAGTTATCGATGTGGGTTTTTGCAACTAACTGTGCATCACTAAACAGCCATACAAGCTTGTCAGTATCTTCTTTAGATAATTTGTTGATTGTATCAACTGCAATAATTGTTTTTGCCTTCGTTTGAAAGAAAAAAATCATGATTGAAAAAGGGTATTAATTGAGCGTGCAAAGGTACCGATTTTTCAGATAAAAAGCAAGACAAAAGGTCAATATCTGCTAACCTGTTTTACACCTTTCACAGCCTTGATTTTTTTGATCAGTAAATTCATGGCATCTGTGTTGTTAAGCATCACAGTTATATTGCCCTGAAAAACGCCATCGGCAGAATCGATATTAATTGCACGGATAGAGACCCCATTTTCCTTGGAAATGACCGAAGTGATATTGGTCATAATGGCAATATCATCACGACCTATTATTCGGAGGGTAACCGGAAGATTTGCTCCAGATTTGCCTGACCAGCGGGCTTTCACTACCCGATAACCGAAACGGGTAAACATAGCAGGGGCATTCGGACAATTCATCCGATGAATTTTTATTCCCTGGGAAGAAACAAATCCGAAAATATCATCTCCATATATCGGATTACAGCACTTGGCTAACTTATATTCAACCCCTGTGAGGTTCTGATCGATTACCAGCACATCCTCTTTTGCGGTCATTTCCTCAGCAGGAATCACAGCTCGATAATTCTCTATACTGCGCTCCGAATGTTCATTTTGCTCTTTCTCTTTTTTATCAAACTCCAGATATTGATCAATAACTGAGTTAACATCCAGTTTCTCATTTGCAATCTCTGTATATA
>JAVBUX010000291.1:0-16848 GCA_031554915.1 Bacteroidales bacterium
TCGTCTTTGGGTAGCCGATTACTTACCTGAACACCTGCGTTTGGCGGAATATCCAAACCCTGCAACAGTAGGTAAGACTCATCATTTGAAAGTGGATGGTTATGTCGATGTCACGAAATACAGTTGGAGTTACTCCAAATCGGGTGTAACTTTCTCTCCGGCAGTGACATTGTACAACGAGAATGAAACCTGGGCCACCTTCGGAACCCTATCCGCCGGTACAGGCATCTTGAAAGTGACGATGGAACACCCTTGTGGCACGAGAGAATTGACTCAAACGATCACAGTGAACTATCCGACAGGCGTAGAAGATGTAACAGCAACAGTCGTAACTGTTTATCCTAACCCGACATCTGGAATCCTGAAAGTCTCAGGCACAGTAGCTAATCAAATGATCAGAGTGACTGATGTTACGGGATCATTGAAAGGCAGTTACAAGACTCAGGAAGGCACTACGACGATCGATCTGACGGGTTATGCCAAAGGTACATACCTGGTACAGTACAATGGTAAAGCTTACAAGGTGATCAGGAAATAAGAACAGAATGGAGAATTGAGAATGAGGCTGACGCACGAATTCATTCTCAATCCTCAATTCTCAATTCAAAAACAAACAGGGTATGTCGAATTTTCGGCATATCCTGTTTGTTTTATGGAATTTATGAATATTTGATTCGTTTTATTTCGGATCTAAGCTAATGATAGGCACCAACATTTCTTCCAAAGAGATTCCTCCATGTTGGAAAGTATCATTATAATATGAGACGTAGTAGTTGTAGTTATTAGGATATGCAAAAAAGTCCTGATTCATTGCAAAAATATACTTCGAAGTAATATTTGGAGCAGGCAAACCTAATTTTTCAGGATTTTTAATTTCGAATACTTCTTTCGGATTATAAGACAGTGTCTTTCCTACTTTATAACGCAGGTTGGTATTTGTATTTTTATCTCCCACTACTTTAATCGGAGCATTTACCCGAATAGTCCCATGATCTGTTGTAAGAATCACCTTACATTTTTTCTCAGAAATTTTCCGGAATAATTCCAATGTTGCAGAATGGCGGAACCAAGAACGAGTCAAAGAACGGTATGCAGCCTCCGAAGATGCCAATTCCCTCACCATTTTCGATTCAGTACGGGCATGAGACAACATATCCACAAAGTTCAGGACAATCACATTCAATTGATAATTATCCAATTGGTTGAAATTATTTAATAATCGTTCCCCGTATGAAGACTCATTGATTTTATGATATGAGAACGTATATTTTTTACGAAAACGCTCAATTTGCGTCCCAATCAAAGGTTCTTCATTGAGATTTTTACCTTCCTCCGATTCTTCATCCACCCAAAGGTTCGGAAACATTTTTTCTATTTGTACAGGCATCAGTCCTGAAAAAATAGAGTTTCGGGCATATTGAGTTGCCGTAGGAAGAATTGTATAGTATAAATCTTCATTGTATGTGAAAAAATCAGCAAGCAGGTCCTTCACTTCCCTCCACTGGTCAAGCCTGAAATTATCTATCAGTATAAAATACACCTGATGCCCTTCATCAAGCAAGGGAAACACTTTTTTCTTAAAAATATCCGGACTGATCAGAGGACGCTTTTCCGGATTATCCAACCATCCCTGATAATTATTTTTGATAAATTTAGCAAACATCCGGTTTGCTTCCAGTTTTTGGGTATGCAACAAATCAGACATTCCCGTTTGAGAAGCTTCCAACTCCAAATCCCAATATACCAGTTTTTTATAGACTTCTTTCCAATCTTCGGTTGTCAGAGAATCATTAATTTGCATTCCAATTTTTCCAAATTCCTGTTGATACCCTGAGGTAGTCGTCTGGTTGATAATTTCGGTTTTATGCAAATTCTTTTTGATAGAAAGTAAAATTTGATTCGGATTGACCGGTTTAATAAGGTAATCCGCAATCTTACTTCCAATCGCCTGATTCATAATACTTTCTTCCTCACTTTTAGTAATCATTACCACAGGAATGTTTGGTCGCAAGTCCTTGATTACAGCTAATGTCTCCAGGCCACTCAACCCAGGCATATTTTCATCCAGAAAGATGATATCGAAATTCTGCTCTTTACAACAATCAATAGCATCCTGGCCACTGCAAACAGTGACTACTTCAAAACCTTTATCTTCCAGAAAAAGAACATGAGGTTTCAACAAATCAATTTCATCATCTGCCCATAAAAGCCTGTCTTTCTTCATGCTATTTTTTATTTTTTTCTGATTCTTTGCGTTTATTATCTTCTTCCCTCTGTTTCTTTTTTAAATCTTGTTGTTCTTTATATGCCTTCTGCTTAGCCTTACGCTCTTCTTCACTGCGTTTTTGTTCGGCTCTACGATCAGCTTCTTTTTTCTTTAAAGTTTCCTCTCGGAGCTGATCTTTCAATTTTTGCTCCTCCTTATATTGTCGGGCTTTTAAGTCACGCTCCTCTTTCTTGCGTTTCTGTTCAGCCTTGTAATCTTCCTGTTTTTTCTTTCTTGCAGCTTCTTTCTCTTTCGCAAGGCGCTCTTTTTCAGCCTTTTCCTTCTTATCAGCCTCTTCTTTCTGCTTTTTCAGATTTCTTTCTTCGTCTTGCTTTTTCTTTAACAGAGCTTTATCTTCAGCATCCTGTTTTTTCTTTAGTTCACGATCTTCTTTCGCTTTCTGCTCTGCTAATTTCTTATCTGCTTTTGCTTTTTCATCCTGATCTTTTTTCAACTGCTGCAGTCGTTCTTTCTCTTCTTTTTCCTGTTGCTTCACATACTCATCTATCGCATTGGACTTTGATTTTTTCTTAAACAAATCCTGGACTCCACGTACCGGATCTGCAGAGACTTTATCCAATGTACTTTGAGCATTATTCAATGTTTCAGAGGCTTTTCCAAGAGCTTTACTTACTTTTTCAGAATCGTCTTCTCCCAAAGCTTCTTTCAGCATTTCTCTCGCACCTCCCTGCACCTTACCATCCTGTGTCTTTGTAATGCCTAAGGTCATTACATCTTTTGCTACAGGGGCAATACTATCCTTTACTACCGACGGAATACTATCCGGCTTTTGAGTCACCAAAAGGGAATCTTTAATTAATGCCGTTTTCATTAAAGAATCCGGTTCAGTTCCTTTTTCTGATTTTTGTCCAATCTCTGATTCAACTTCAGTCTCCTCTCCTTCTTTTTTAGTCTCAGGGATTACCAACTCCTCTTCTTTATCTTTCCATTTCTCAATAAGAACAGTATTCTCTTTTCCAAAATGTTTTTCGAAGAAAGTGGTATATTCCTCTACAGTCTTACCTTTTCTCATCAGTTCAAAATTCGACAGCGAAATCGGGATCATCACCACCGAATTCTCAATTTGAGGAGCATATCCTCCCTTCTGATTGATCATTTTCCAATACTGGATTACTTCATCAAGACTGTTAAATCCTTTTATTTGTAACATTCCTATGGCTCCAAAGGTTTCAAGTGCGAGATCAAAATCGGTGACCTTGAAATTACTGAAATTATATTCCGCCACGGTAAACAACAATAGATTTTCATTGATCATTCCTTTCGGATACATCAACATCATCATGTGTGGAACCTTTTTCTCTGCAGAGAAAACTGCTGCAGAATCTATTTTTACCGAATCCGACGGATTGACAAAACTTAAGCTGAACAGTCCTCCTTTAACCAGATTACCATCGCCACTCGTCAATGACAATCCCCGTTGGAAACCTGCCATCATTTCTCCTGCCAGAATGGAAACATCTGCTTCCGGATATTTATCAATCAAGGCTTTCAAACGAACTTTAAAAGAATCCGCCTCATGCGTCGTCACATAACTCAATGCATCGAGGAACATGAATTTCGGCATTAACTTCGATTGTGGATATTTCTTACTGGTCAATTCATAATTTTTCCGAATAACCGAAGTATTCCCTTTCAGATATCCGGTATATGTTTCCTGATAAATTGAATCCTGAATCACATCTATCATCCGCATATTGTATTCATAATTAGGATCTGCCATGGCAATCGCATAATCGCTTTCCTTGAATTCTTCCCTTATTTTCGACTTAAACAATTCGGACATTTGCGTATCTCCCATTCTCAAATAAATGAGGTAAAGATTATAGTACGCCATCAATTTATTTTCATTCTCAGGGAAACGGGTATTCAGCTCATTAAATGCCTCTATAGATAATTCATAATCTTCCAGCTTATCTTTATAAATCAATCCCATGTTATAGAGACCATCGATAATGATCAGATTCGAAGCTTTAATATCTTTTTCTGTCAACGGTATATTTTGCAGATAAAATTTAGGATCGTGAGTGTCAGTCACAAGAGGCACAACAGAATCATTTTCTGCAACATCAAGAGAATCTGTTTTCAAAGCAGTAGAATCGACTGCTTGCTGAGCAGTTTCTTCAAACTGGCTACTCATAGGATTAGATTTATTTCGACGCCTCCAATCGTCTTCAAGCAGACGTTTTCCCCATTTTTGTTGGAAAGTAGTCTTTCCTACAGCAACTGCCTGCTGGCTATAAAAGTAAAATACATCACCCGCCCCCGGTTGTATTGGTGCAGATGCCAATCCTGGCTGTGCAGCCATAGATGCAGCACGCTGCTCTACTTTCTTAGCTTCTTGTTCTGCCAGGAATTCAGCTCTTGCAGCCTCTTTTTTCTGTTCCGCTTCTTTCTTTTTTAGTTCATCAATTATTTTGTTAACAACCGCGAGACGTTCTGATTCCGGTAATTTTGCAAGAGCTTGCAAACTATCTTGCAAATGAACAGCTTCATAATGTACAATCAGTTCATCTAAAGCTTCAGAACGACGAGACACTCTGTCGTAATCCTTATCTTCTTTTTTCAACTGAGACAAGGCAGCAGAATAATTAGGTTGAGCTTTTACATATTTTCTCTGTTCAAAATAGATATCTCCGAGTTTTATTTGGCAAAATGCTTTTTCCAAGCCATTCCCAACACTCTTTTCCACACCAAGTTCATAATTTTCAATAGCCTTGACCGTATCCGGCATACTCATATATAAATTTCCCAATGCATAATAAACCTGATCAAGATATTCCTTGTTCTTCGAACTTTTGGTCATTTTCTTCAAGAGCTTGATAACCTTTTGATTATCTCCTCCCGGATAAACCTCCGTCTGACGTATCCGTGCACTGAATTCCAGTATATAAGGCGGGGTTGATTTGATCACATTTCCATAAGCCTTATAAGCCAAATCTTTTTGGTCAACAGCCTGATAAAGTTGTCCTAACAAATATTTCATCCGCGACCGCTGATGACTATTGGGTTCATGCTTAATTGCTATTTGCAAGTATGGAGCCGCCTCTGCATACTTCTTTTGTTTTATAAGAAGATCCGAATTTACGGCAGCATACAAGTTCTTATTATCTTCCGACAGTACTTCGTTGTTAGCTTTATGCAGAATATCCTCAGCATCATAAAACCATTCCATTTCTCCATAACACCGTGCCTGCCATAATTTTGCAGCAATAGCTATATCTCGTTGTGCAGCATAATGTCTTGATATATAAGAGAATGAACTTGCCGATTGAATAAGATTTCCATTATAGAATTGTGATTTTGCCATCAACATCCAGGCATTATACAGGAAAGGATTATACTCTTCCCTATTCATAAAGCTCTGATAATTAGGGTCATTCCTCTTTCCTGTTTGTTTTTCAGGTTTGGTTGTAATAGAATGGGTCTTAATCGCTTTAACCGATTTTTCTATTGCGATGTCGAAAGGGCCTCCTCCTTCAGTTTTGTCTCCTTTCACACTTGCACTGATCGGATACATGTAAATCATTTCGGAATAATTTTCCTTGTACCCATCCAACTGATTTTTCAAAGCTTCCTGAAAAGCCTGATTTCCATTAAAATAGACATTATAACGGGTATTTACAGAATGATACCACCTTGTACTGGCCGTATTTTTACTTGATGTACAAGATACGATCAGTATTATTAAAAGTAATATAGGAACAATAAAACGATTTTTCAACATTAAATTTCAGGATAATATTCCGCGTAGTTTAAACAAAATTATCCTTGTTTTATTGTCCTTTGACGCAGAAAAATACATGCTTTACAAAGGAAAAACAAAATCACCTGTACAAAAATGATTGTTGCACCCGAAGGGATGTTCAGGTAATATGAAATGAATAAGCCTCCAAAACAGCTTAAGACACCGATTATCACAGAATAAATAAGAAGATTTTTAAATCTCGATGAGAATAGGTTAGCAGTCATCTGGGGAAGGGTAAGCATAGAAAGCAACAACATTATTCCGACTAAACGAATTGAAGACACAATTGTAACCGAAATAGCAAGCATCATCAAATGTTCAATTAATGTCACCGGTAATTTCTTAACTTGAGCAAACTCCCGATCAAAAGAGCTGTATAAGATCGTTTTCATAAAAAAAACAATGGCTAAAAGCAATATCGCCGCAACAATCCCAATCATCCACAAATCGGATTGCGTCACAGTAAGGATATTTCCAAACAAATATCCAGAAATATTAGGTGCATATCCGGGTGTAAGATAGATACAAATTACGCCGAGAGCCATGCCTAACGACCAAAAAGCTGCAATAGCGGAATCTTCACGAACACCCTGCCTCTTTGAAAGCCATTCTACTCCGAAAGCTGAAGCAACTGAAAAAACCATCGCTGAAATAATCGGATTAATTCCAAGATAAAAGCCTAATCCCAGTCCTCCGAAAGAGGCATGAGTAATACCTCCACTGATAAAAACCAATCGACGGACAACGATATAGGTACCAACAATCCCGCAGGCCATGCCAATAAACAGACCTGCCCAAAGAGCATGTTGAAAAAAAGTATATTGTAGTAGTTCCACTTTTGAATTGAGAATTAAAAATAATGGTGTCCAATTATCTGAGGATGATGTAATAATGAGTCCGGGAGAGAGATTCTTCTCTGCTCCAGGCTTTTTAGCCATCCTTGAACATCACTTGTAAACATCGTTTCAAGCACTTCCTTGAACTGTTCTATTTCGGATTGAGAATAACTATCTGATGATCTTCCGCTAAAAACATCCAGCTCTTCATCGTCATAATATTCTATTTCCAGACTATTTGATTTTCTGGGAAGACCCTTCTCACAGGTATCATGCATCCCGCAACAGAATTCAGTATTTTTACAATTATCCATCGTTGAATATTATAAAGTAAACCCGGCCGATTTTAAGTCCTCCCAGAAACCAGGATACGACTTAGAAACAACCAAAGGATCGTTGATATTTATTTTTCCTAAAATAATTGCCGCCGGAGCAAATGACATCGCCATCCGGTGATCTTCGTATGTATCGATAACCGGATTCACTTCCGGCTCACATCGTTCTCCCGACCAAACCTGCTCACTATCGTTATAGTCGTGTATGATATAACCTAATTTTTTCATCTCTTTCTGTAAAGCCGATATACGATCAGTTTCCTTAATTTTCAGGCTCTGCAGACCGGAAAACCGGAAAGGTATATTTTTTAACGCACAAGTTACAACAAATGTTTGAGCAAGGTCAGGCTCATTGATAAAATCATATTTGAATTCTTTCAGATTTTCAAATCCCCTATTTATCAATTTGACTCCCCGATCTGTAAATTCAGTGAATACTCCCAGATTTTCAAATAATTGAGCTACTTTGGAATCTCCCTGGAAACTGTTTTTAAATAATCCGAACAGCTCTATTTCAGAATTATATTCCGACAAAGAGAGTATCTCATACCAATAAGAGGCTGCAGACCAATCACTTTCGACTGTATATTCGCAAGGCTTATATGTTTGAGGCTTGATGCCGATCGTTTCTTCATTCCAATCGACTTTCACTCCAAAATCATTCATCATCTGTGAAGTCATCCGAATATAAGGCTTAGAGATTATATCGCCCGTTAATGTCAGAGTCAACCCTTCTGACAAGAGAGGTGCAACCATCATCAAGGCTGAAATATATTGAGAGCTAACGCTTCCTTTCAAACTGATTTTTCCACCCTGAAGACTTTTTCCTCTGATTTTCAAAGGAGGATAGCCTTCTTTTTCCAGATATTCGATATCCGCACCCAACTCTCTCAGGGCATCTACAAGAATACTGATAGGACGATTTTTCATCCGTTCCGAACCTGTAATTGTCCAAATTCCCTCTTTTTGAGCAAGATAAGCTGTCAAAAAACGCATGGAAGTCCCGGCTGCACCAATATTGATATCGTTTTCTCCAGATGAAAAGGCAGCCTGCATCACTTTTGTATCGTCACAATCCGAAAGATTATGAACAGGATATTTATTTCCGCTCAAAGCATTTAGAATTAAAGCCCTGTTACTGATACTCTTGGAAGCAGGTAAAAGTATTTTTGCTTCTGAACATTCCAAAAATTCAACCAAATATCTCATTTTCACTAGATTAAACTTTGACTGCAAAAGTACTGATTTTTTATCATCAGGTTAAATTTTTTTCTTCATTTTTTGTTTTGCAACTGAAATATAGTTACATTTGCAAAATAACCAGCTTAACTATGAGTTCTCACGAAAAATTATTACAACGTTTTTTGAAACTGCCCAAAGATTTCTCTTGGGAAGAAGTTAATAAGTTGCTGAAAAAATATGGATATGTACCATATAATAAGGGGAAAACATCAGGATCTCGAGTCGTTTTTGAGAATAAGGTATCGACTATCTCTCTAGATTTACACAAACCTCATCCTAAAAATGTACTTAAACCTTATCAAATGAAAGATGTTTTAGAATTTCTAAGAAGAATTGGAGTCGTTGAAGCAGAAGAAATAAAATGATTAATGAATTATGGATAATGTATTGAAATACAAAGACTTCATCGCAACAGTTAAGTATAGTGATGATGATGAAACTTTCATTGGACATATTGAAGGGATTAACTCTGTTGTCTCTTTTGAAGGACAAAGTGTATTAGAATTAAAAGAGGCATTCAAAGATGCTGTTGAAAGTTATCTGGATTTTTGTTTAAGAAATGGAATACGAAATATTCAAAAATCTTATACTGGAGTATTCAATGTAAGACTAAATTCGGGCTTACATTATAAAGCCGTAATTACGGCTAAATCTATGGGCATTACTTTAAATTCGTTTGTTAAAAAAGCAATCGAGACTCAACTTGATGGAATAAACTATTAAATTCCTTAACTTTGCGTCCCCATTGATTCAGCATTTAATATATGAATATCATTTATATCGATAAAAATTCCATTCCTCTCGAAAAAGAATTCGCCGCTACGATCGGATTTTTCGATGGAGTTCACCGGGGACACCGTTTCCTGATAGAGCAACTCAAATCAATTGCCTCAGAGGTGAATCTTCCTTCGGCTGTGATTACCTTTCCTATACACCCTCGTAAAGTTTTACAATCGGATTATCAGCCTCAGTTACTAAATAATTTCGAAGAAAAATTATTTCAGCTTTCAACTACCGGAATCGATTATTGTTTTGTTCTGGACTTTACAAAAGAGCTTTCAGAATTAACTGCGGAAGAGTTTATTCGCGAAAAATTGCATAACGATTTGCACATAACAAAATTGATTATCGGATATGATCACCGTTTTGGTAAAGGCAGAGTAAATGATTTCAATGATTATAAATTATATGGAGAATCATCTGGGATGGAGGTTTTACAAGCCAAACAACTGGAAGACTCTGAATTACATATTAGTTCAACTTCTGTCCGTCATCTTCTTTCCGAAGGAAATGTACAGAAAGCCTCATCGATATTGTCTTATAACTATATGCTTGAAGGCCATGTAATCAAAGGAAATCAAATGGGGCTCAAAATGGGTTTTCCTACTGCAAACCTGCAAATTACGGAACCATACAAAGTTATTCCTTCTATCGGAATTTATGCCAGCAGAGTCCATCTCGACGGAAGTATTTATAATGGAATGACCTATATTGGCGACCGCCCGACTATTGTTGACGGTGGAGAACAACGAATCGAAACTCATATCTTGGATTTTGCCGAAGATATTTACGGAAAAGAACTTAAAATTGAGTTTGTGGAATATATCAGAGGAGATGTGAAATTCGATACAATTGAAGAATTAATATCGCAATTAGTTCAAGACGAAGTCAAAATTAGAGCACGTTTATAAAACAAAAGACTGTCCCGCTATTGAATGAAGTGAGACAGTCTCGAGTTTTTTCAAATCTTAGGTTCCCACCCTTTTTCGTACTCACGACCCCAATATTTTTGAGCCGCAGGATTTTTTAAGATATGTCCATTTTTAGGATCAATTTCCAATATTTGCTTGGTTCGCAAGGATATATTACCCAATTGCACTAATAACGTACTTTTGTGACCGATTTCGCAATCAGCATTAGGCGATTTGCCTGTCCTCACACAATCCAGAAAATTAGCAACGTGCATCTGATCAAGATTAGCTCCGGCACTTACCGTATTTGTAGTATCCTGACTGTCTGTTGCATCTTTGCTATCCTTGATCTGTTTTCCTGACTTATCATAGACAGTATATGAATTTCCTCCCGGATTAAAAATGGTTCCGTTATCTCCGTAGAACATAACTCCTCGGTCAGCCCCTTCGACTTTAAATTTATTGCAACTTCTACTTTCCCAGGAAATCAATTTATTTTCCGGGAATTCAATTGATATTGTCTGAGTATCAGGAGTTTCCCAATCATCAGCAAAAGCATAACGTCCGCCAAGCGAAGATACTCTGTTTGGGAATTCCACTCCCAATCCCCAGCGGGCTACGTCAACCTCATGCGTTCCGTTATTGAGGGCCTCTCCTGTTCCCCAATGCCAGCGCCAATGCCAGTTATAGTGAATCAGACCTTCCTGATACGGTTTACGTGGAGCCGGACCTTGCCATAAATCATAATCAAGCCAGGAAGGAGCAGCTGCATCTTTGAGTTTCATAGGACCACGAGCATTGGTGTACCAGGTCTTGGCCATGTAAACATTTCCTATAATACCAGCTCTGATATCTGCAATCATTTGTTGAACGCCGGTTCCTGAACGACGTTGGCTACCCATCTGTACAATTCTGTTGTATTTACGAGCCGCCTGTACCACCAATTCTCCTTCATGAGGGTTGTGACTAATCGGTTTTTCAACATACACATGTTTTCCCATGGCACATCCGATAATAGCGCCCGGAGCATGCCAATGATCTGGTGTGGCATTTACTAACACATCTACACCTTTATCTTCTAATGCTTTACGAAAATCTTTTACTCCTTTTGGAGCACGCGTTTGAATTGCAGCAATATCCTTTACCGTCTTTGCCATTGCCCGTTCGTCTGTATCACAAATATAACCGATTTCACAATCCGGCATTTTGGCAAAAAGCTTAGCTAGGTGATTACCACGTCCGTTGACTCCCATTACGGCAACTACAATTTTTTTGTTAGGAGAACCTTGAGCAAATACAGAAGGCATTGTCAATCCGGACAATCCTAATCCGGCGACAGCTAAGCCTGAATTTTTAATAAAATGACGTCTGTCCATGACTATTTACGTATTAAAAGTAATTCCGGGCATAATTCTTCCCTACACCCGGAACCATAAATAAAATTTCAGTCCTTACTTTTTGATAGTAAAATCGCGGACTGTCGTATGATTTTTAGCATCAGTAGCCGTGATTCTTGTTATCTTAGTTGCTGTAATATTAGTAAATTTCTGAGCCAGTTCAATTTGGTTAGGACTCCACATGATGATATCCTCATCCGCAGTATGTGTTATCACTTCTTTCTCCACTCCATTAACTACTTCAGAAATAACAACTTTCGTCAAACCATTAGGCGAGCTTACTCTGGAATAAACCGTATATTCAGTTTCGTTAGCTCCTAAAGTAACGTCAATTGCATCTGGACTATATTGCCATTGCATACCGCTTTGAGTCTGAACATACCTTTTGTAAAGTATCTCCGGAGAATATTTATCGAACATATCCTCTTTCTCACATTGAACAAAAAGGATACTTAGCAATAAAGATATGCTTAAATATAAAATCTTTTTCATTTCATTGATTTTTTATTGTTTTCACTTTATTGATCCTTACCAACCCGGATTTTGAATCAAATTCTTATTATTATTGATATCACTTTGAGGAATCGGGAACAAATTATATTGAGGTTTATATACCCTGCGCTCCCAAATCTTTACCATGTATTTGATTGTTCCATTTTCCTGAAGCAAGACATCATGGGCATAAATCACTTTTTGCGTTTGTTCACCGATCTTCCAACGTTTCACATCGTAATAGCGATTATCTTCGAAAGCTAACTCAATTGTACGTTCCCTGCGTATAAATTTCCGCATCTGCGCTTTATTGGTTGTGCTCCATCCGTTTTTAGAGAAAGTAGCAGCTACATCCGGCATACCCGCACGAGACCTGATCTTGTCCAATTGTACTATGACCGTCGAACGATCGGCTCCATCTTCCAAATATTCATTCATAGCTTCAGCATAAGCTAACAAGAATTCAACATAACGGAACAACGGATACCGGTGACTGGTTGTTCCTTGTATCAATCCTGCTTGTATATTAACATCAATTGGATTTAAGAATTTTCTCAGGAAGAGACCGGTATTTGCATAACCTTTCTGGTATTCCGGGCCTAAATTACCATCAAAAGCCCTGTAACAATTAATTGCACGATTAGAAAACGTTGCCCCCTGATAATAAATAGAGTGATAGAAACGGCTATCCCGGTTATCATAAGGTTTCTGCGGATTGAATCCTGAAGCCGGATTGATCTTGAAATCTCCTGTTGATTCATCCCAGATAGGCACATCATTTTCATCGGTTTGATAAATTGGAACACCATCTTTATTTTCGAACATCGCTGCATAGTTGTAAGTAGGTAATGTATAGGAAGCATCTCCTGTACCATTGAAAGAACCCGGCAACTGCCATTTTTCCAATTCGTTGGTACTACTTTTATAAGGGTTTACCATGATCATCTCTATAGGAGAAACCTGATTAAACACTCGTTGCCAACCATAAGCTTTTGCAGAACCCGGATAAGAAGACCCCTTTTTAGAATAGGCATTATTTGTTGCACTATAATTAGCTGTATTATCTGTTTCTGTATATAATCCGTAAGAACCAGTAATCTGTCCGGTTGGATCTGATGTAAATATTATCACATCCATTGCAGCATCTGCTGCTTTTTTCCAACGTTCCTTGTCATAATTACCCCAACCATAAGGACTATCAGCCGGGAAGGGATTTCCAAA
Source organism: Bacteroidales bacterium (assembly GCA_031554915.1). Taxonomy (GTDB): domain Bacteria; phylum Bacteroidota; class Bacteroidia; order Bacteroidales; family Azobacteroidaceae; genus BNXB01. The sequence goes on from JAVBUX010000291.1 coordinate 13,247, forward strand.
CGAGTCCTTGGTATCATTAAAAATCGGACTGGCAGCAATCAGTAAAGCACGGGCTTTAATCGCCTTAGCAACCATAGCTGTCATACGTGGATACTCATTTCCTGTTGCACGGAAAGGCAGGTCAGGAATCGCTGTATCACAATCCAAAATAATTTGGTCGAGGGTTTCCTTAAGTGAAGCTCGTGGCGAGTGTAGTTCCGGAGAATCTATATCCAATACTTTAGTAACGATTGGAACTCCCCCGAAACAACGCAACAATTCTCCATAAAAATAACCCCTCAAAGCATAACATTCCGCTTTACGTTTAATACGGGTAGGTTCGTCGACAATAGTTCCAACAATATTGGATTCCGGATCTGTAGGCACATCATCTATATGCTCCAAAAATTTATTACATGCACGAATTGCTGCATAATAGTCTGCCCAACGGCTCAATCGGCCGGGAAGACTTGAAGCACTAAAGCCTCCATTATGCACGGTATTAACCCAACCCCACCAAGGACGGGCCTCTCCTATATCAGAAGCGGCATCCAAATAAACATTTTCAATCCAGCCATTGGGCATCCGACGATAGATATCTGTCAGGAATTGGCCTGTATAACCCGCATTACTAAATATCCGTTCTTCTGTCAAATCTCCTGATTCCACCTTATCAAGCATACCGGAACCGTCGTCAATACATGAAGTAAACAAGCCACATGTAACTAACATTAACAAAATGAGATTATATATTAAATTTTTCATAATATAATATTTATTTTTTAGAAAGTTAAGTTAAGTCCAATATTCCATAAACGCATCTGTGGATACTGGCTACCGTCAGCGCTACCATTTTCCGGGTCCCAGTTCATTACGTGATCGTATGTCCACAAATTAGTTCCGTTAGCATAAACACGGATCTTTTTCATTTTGAGTTTATTCAGAACAGATTTTGGCAAATTATAACCAATTTCAATGTTCTTTACACGCAGATATGACCTGTCGTACAACCAACGACTCGACTTAACATGATTGTTTGCATTATCGGAAGAGTGAAGTCTCGGATAACCAGCAGTTTCCCAAGACGATGGATCTCTTGGGTTATATCGGTCCAAATGGTGTTCCATGACCTTTCCCTGTTGAGTAAACTCCCAAACAGCATCACGTTCATAATAAACGTATGCATCCTGAGTTCCCTGAAGAAGAATATTAATATCAAAATTCTTGTAACTTCCTCCCAAAGTGATACCATAAGTAATTTCAGGAATATTTGTTCCGCAGATAGCTCCAATATCATCATCATTGATAATACCATCATTGTTTAAATCTTTATAACGACAGTCTCCCGGATACACCACACCCATTGTGGGAACAGGAATGCCAGGCTTCAATACCGGGAAACCTCCTTCTAACGCCAGATTTCCAGCACCATCAGTAACAAAATCATCCATTTGGAATAAGCCAACGTAAGTATATCCCATGTGAGTATTTAATGGTTTTCCTTCTTTTTTCTGCCAATCATATTTTTTTCCTTCTTCATCCAGACGATCGATAATATTGTGAGCATACGTAAAGTTTGCCTTAATAAAATACGTAAATTCTTTGGACTTACCATTAAATGCAATTTCACCATCCATCCCTTGATTATGGATCTCTCCGATATTCTGTGGCGGTAACCCCTGGAAGTCTTCGCGCTGATCTCCTTGAGGTTTGTTCATTCCTAAGATTAAAGGAATAGAATAAGGGATTGCCAAAATATCATTCCGCTTTTCGTAAAAATAATCTGCAGTTATGGAAAGTTTATTATCGAAAAATTTAGAATCAAACCCAATATTGAATTTCTTCGCACGCTCCCAGGTTACATTGTCATTTCCTAATTGGCCTTCAATATAACCTCTGTTATCCTTTGTATTTGGAGCAGATTCTCCCCAATTCCATTGATATTTTTGATTATTTGGGGCCAACTTATATACTTGTTCATAAAGGTACTTGAAATCCCCGATTTTATCGTTTCCGATTTCACCATACGAACCCCGTATTTTTAAGTACGGAAGAATTGAATTATCTCTCAAGAAACTCTCGTCAGAAGCGACCCAACCCAAGGATAGTGCGGGAAACAATCCATAGCGGTGATCTTTATCAAATTGCATGGAGCCATTGTAACCGACATTGAATTCAAAAAGATAACGTTGTTTGTATCCATAAGTAGCACGGCCCACATAATTCTGGTATCCTGTAGGGATATTCCACTGATCATAGCTCTGACTTTGCTGATAAAGAGCCATTGCAGTAACAGCATGATTTCCAAAAGTACGGTTATAATCAACTGCAGCTTCAAGCGTTACCCTTCTGAATCCTGGACCTTTTCCCGTAGAAATAGAAATAGCCTCATAGGTTCTGTTTAGTGAATAATTTCCCGTAATATCATAATAATATAAGGTCGGCTTTGTTGAAATATCCCTTCTAGATTCGATACTACTGGTCAAACCTGCCATAGCACGGACAGATAAACCTTTAGTTACATAATCCATTTGTTCCTTAAGTTTAAACACCCCTTCCAATACGTTTTTATTCCGGTTCCGGTTTCCATACTGTGTAATCAGGGCATACGGAGCCAAGCGACTTTCATCGGAGCGTCCTCCCAGTGTACCATCAGGATTGATGTAGGGATTGTAATTAGGTGGTAAGCGTGTAATTTTCTTGAATAAATCATCATCTAAATTCGGCTGTTGACGCACTTCCAAACGACCCGTCAGATCGACACCGAGTGTCGTGCTTTTGGTAATCTGGAAATCCAGGTTCGAACGTAAGTTGATCCGATTATAATTTGTATTGGTATTATAATCTATATTGGAGAAATCTTTATAAATACCTTCCTGATGGAGTATATTCGCTGAAATATAATATTTCATAAAATCAGTACCACCATTCACATTCAGATTCACCATCTCCTGTAACGAATAATCTTTTACAAAATCATCATACAAATCATTATTCGGGTGAGTATATGGGGAATCTCCCGTTTTATAATGATTCAAATCATTTTCGGTGTACATTGGCTCATATCCATCATTAATCAAAGCTTCATTATACAATAAAGCATAATTATATGAATCTAAGTATTTCGGAATACGAATTGGTTGCTGGATCGCTGTTTGTACAGAAACATTGAGATTTGGTTTTCCCACTTTACCCCGCTTGGTAGTAATCAAGATAACCCCATTTGCTCCACGCACGCCATAAACTGCTGTGGCAGAGGCGTCTTTCAACACTGAAAATGTCTCAATATCTTCCGGGTCGATTTGTTTCCAATCTCTTTCAATACCATCGACCAAAACTAACGGGTCTGTACTATTTGAAGTACCCAATCCACGAATATAAATTTTTGAATCGTCAGAACCGGGTTTTCCACTACCCATTACGGTAATTACACCGGCAACACGACCGGCAATTGCATTTGTCAGGTTAGGAACAGATGACATCTGAAGATCTTCGGATCTAACCTGGGAAATAGCTCCAACCACACTCGCTTTCTTTTGAACTCCATAACCAACAACAACCGCCTCTTCCAAGTCTATTGCCGAAGGAACCAACTTAATTCTATATGGAGTCGTCTGATTCCC
>JAVBUX010000125.1:0-3736 GCA_031554915.1 Bacteroidales bacterium
CACCGTAATAATATGATGTACCGACAAAACATCCTTCGCATCCATTATATTAAGGCTAAAATCTTTCATCAGTTGAATAATCAGTTCCGGATCATTCATACCCGACACCCGGATCCAACTTACTTTATCATCACTGATCATAGACAAAATACTCTGGATCTCATTTGTTTTTATCTCTGTATGACCAGATTCATTATACTGGATCAATTGAATATTCGTTGGCGTTTTATCGTGGCCTGTATATATCAACTTAGACGAAGTATGCCTGTTTCTTACTCGTTTTTTCATCTTACAAGTATTTATTTCTCTGAGATATATAACTTTATAAAAACAAAAATAGTTCAAAAAATAATCCCAACCATCTAAATGATCGGGATTATTATTCTATTTAGCAATAATTTCGTTTTTTACTTATTTCAGAAGCCACATTACCTGATTGAAATCATCACTGCCTCCATATTGACTCTGAATAGCAGCATTTACATTATCAGTATTATAGTCGATTTCATTTTGAGGATACTGCCACCTGATCGGAAACTTCTTATTGTCAGTTACATTTGAATTTGTCTTTGGATTCAATACAAATGCAGGATAACCGGTACGTCTGAATTCAAACCACGCCTGATATTCATTCTGGAAAAATCCTGCCAGGTATTTCTGACAAATAATTTGCTTGATCTTATTCTCTGTCGAACCTGTCAGTGGTACTGTCGCCGGATAAGTATCAATGTAGTTATTGTCTATTGTTACTCCATGTGTATAGATTGAATTCGCATAATTCGCATAAAATTTAAGCGAACTTCTGATCCCGTTTTCATAATAAGAAGCATCTGTGATCCAGCCTCTTACCGCGGCCTCAGCCAGAAGGAACTGAACATCCCAATGACAAAGCAGGCCTACAGGTTCAGCAGTCGCTGATAATACATATCTCTTATTAAGATCACTGTATGCGCCAGCTGCCTTGCGATCAAGGGTTCTAACAAATTCATCAGAAGGCTCCACTCCCATATATGCATCAAAATTGGAAGCTAACTTTCCTTTATTCAATAGAGAATCTGCTGGTTCAGCAACATAAAACAAACGCCTGTCATTATTTTCTTTCAGCATATTGATAAAAGTAGTGGACAGCATAGTATATTGAGTAAACTCATTCAAATCGGTTTGCGTATTACTCCATGGATAACAATAACTTTTGGAACCATTATAAACGATTGCAAAATTATCATTGTAATCTCTCATCAACGGACGCTGAGAAACTTCCTTGAACTTAGCAGCTACATCAAAACCCATATCGGTCTTTTTGTAAAGATTCATCAAAACATACAATTCAAAACTATTGACCAACCGTCTCCACTTATCGACACTTCCTTTGTAAATAAAATCTCCGGAAATATCTGTTCCCTGAGAAAATAAGGTATTTGCCTTATCCAATTCATCGAGAATTCCTAAAAACACATCTTTCTGAGTATCGTATTTAGGTTTAATGATCCCTTTATTTCCTTGAATGGCTTCAGAATAAGGGATATCTCCTACCCTCATGGATAGCTGAAAAAATTGCCATGCACGGAGAAAATGCCCTAAAGCCGTATATGAATTTTTCAATTCCGGAGTAGTAGCATAACCGATCATCGGCTCCACATTTCTTAGTGTAGTCAATTTATCTGTAAAATTGGACCGTCCAAGTATATTGTACTGTAAATCAGCCTGTAATTCTGTCCAAAGTACATATTTTGCCAAATTGTATGGTTGTTTGAAACCAGTTGTCCGCATCGCTGTTTTTGAAGTGACTGTTGTTATCATATCTGTTGCCAGCCAAGCAGAAGTTGCCACCATTGGTTTATCCGGATTGGTATTAATTTCGTCAAAATTATCGGTACATCCACTAATAAGGAACATTCCTGAAAGTAATAATCCGATTGCTTTTATTTTATATAATCTCGTATTCATAATATTTCAATTTTTTTCTTAAATGGATCAAAACGAATTAAAAACTAAATTTGATATCAAAACCGACCATTCGTTGGGAAGGAGAGTTCATATCTTCTTTGTCAATATCCGGATCGGAATACTTAAATTCCTTGGTCCACAAAAAGAGGTTTTGTCCTGTGATAGAAACACTTGCATTTCGAATACCTGTTTTTCCCATCCAGGCATTAGGCATCTGGTATGTAAGGGATATTTCACGTAATTTAAAGAATGTTTTGTCCTGAATACGATTTTCCCAGGAATTACCAAACAATCTCATATAACTTTGATAACTAACAGGAATATCATTTACAGCATATTTACGTGTATCTTCAATAATTTTACCGCTTGAATCATATTTCACGCTTCCTTCAACGACTTTCACTCCATTTCCAATGTATTTTTTGCCATTGACAACTTCATCGTAACGATATTCTGTATCTGTTTCCGGCGCTGATCCGGTATCAAACATCTTACCATAGATATAGTTATCCAACAAACCACCAATACGTCCGTCGATATTGATTCCAAGTATCCAATTTTTGTAGGTGAAAGTATTGATAAAACCAAAACTAAACTTCGGATCACGGTAGCCATACAAACGATTATATGTATCTAAAGCAACACGACCATCGCTTTTATGAATCCAGTTTCCTTGTGGATCCAACAGTATTTTTTCAGTTTGCGCATAGTAATCCATTCGTTTTCCTGATTGTACCCATTCATTTTTTGCAGAATAAACAGGATCAATATCAACATAATATCTGTGTTGATATGAATAGTTGATCATTGAACTCCATTCAAAATCACGGGTTTTGACAGGGCTTCCGGAAACGGTTACCTCCACTCCTCTACGAGCGTATGTTTCATCAGTATTAATCAATGTGGTTGCATAACCTGAAGATGGAGCAATTGATTGATTTGTTTGCTGATTATAATACAATTTATCAAAATAAGCAACGTCCAGATACAATCTCTTTCCAAAGAAATAAGCGGCCGTACCAACTTCATAAGTACGTGTTTCCGAAGCGAATAAACTTGACCCCATTAGGTTACCAGGAAGAGAAGCACTGATATATCCCCAGTTATTCGTTGTTGTATAAGGCAAATTACTATCATAGATTCCAAGAGGACTCTTAGCAATTGTCCAGGATCCTCTCACTTTCCATAAACTTATCCAATCCGGTGCATTAAAAAACTCTGTAAGAACTACACTACTGGCAACCGAAGGATAGAAATAAGAACGTTCATCGGCAGGTTGTGTCGAACTCCAGTCGTTTCTACCGGTTACATCCAGATAAACAGCACTGTTCCAAGATAATGATAATTTACCATACAAACTATTCACCTGACGCTCGTAAGATCCTGCATTAGTCTTAATCGCATCCACTCCGGCTGCAGTTGAAGGAACAGCATTAGCTAAAGAATACCAACCAGGTACAGCCAGACCATTTACGGTTTTCGCACCTAATTCGCGTTGGCTGGCATAAAAGATACTACCGCCCCCAAGGACATCCACATCAAAATTACCAATACCTGAGTTCAATGTAGTATTATAGTTCAACATCAAGTCACTATTCAAACTTTGTCCCCAACGCTGATTCATACCATACATTCCTTTTCCGCTGAAATCCCAGCCCGGAGTTCCGTTGAGCGTTTGCACAATCGGTCCGCGAGTTGAGTAGATACCGGCTGGGTTACGCACATCATCTTCACTCTTATAGTAGTCGTAACCATTTCTGAATATCAATTTCAATTTTTTCGAAAAGTT
>JAVBUX010000316.1:0-5555 GCA_031554915.1 Bacteroidales bacterium
TGAATGGTTGGGCTAGTTATTCTTATTCCAGGACATTCCTTCGCCAGAGTGATAAAATGATTCTTAATCCGGTGAATGATGGGGATTGGTATCCGGCTGACTATGATAAACCTCACGATTTCAAATTAGCCGGTAATTATAAGTTTACTCAACGTTTTAGTTTTTCGTTAAACGTGGATTACAGTACAGGCCGTCCGACTACAATTCCCGCTGGAAAGTATTTCGACCATTCAATGAATACAGTTCAGGTGTATTATACGGATAGAAATTCGTATCGTATTCCCGACTACTTTAGAATGGATGCTTCATTTAATATTGAGCCTAGTCATAAACTGACTCTTTTGACTCATAGTTCAATTTCTATTGGTGTTTATAATCTAACAGGGCGTGCTAATGTTTATTCTATTTATTTTGTCACAGAAGGAGCAAGGATAAAGGGTTATCAAATGTCTATTTTTGCGCAACCTATTCCTTTTGTAACTTATAATATAAAATTTTAGAAGATGAAAAATCATATTATTTACCTTATATTTTTTTTGATACCATTAATAGGAGGGTGTGTGTCGGATTTTAATGCAGAGCTCCCTTCGGATGATTTGAGTCTGTTGGTTGTTGACGGAGATATAATAGCTAATTCAGTATCTGTGTTTTATCTCACAAAGACCTATTCTTTGAATGAGTCAAAAGTCCCGGCAGCAAGTCAGGAAATGAAAGCAAATTTATACGTAGTTGGTACGGATGGTTATATCTCGGAAGGTGTTTATCTGGGAAGTGGAAAATATCAGGTCTCTGTAGGTGATTTGAAGAATGATCAAAAATATGGGATCAAAATTAATTATAATGGTAATACTTATATTTCAGAACCTTCGGCTCCGTTGAGTACTCCACCAATAGATAGTATCTCCTGGAAACAATCGACAGGGGGAGATGAATTGGTTTCTCTTCACGTATCGACTCACGGGGATGCTTCAACCGGATTTTATAAGTGGAATTATAGAGAGGATTGGGAAATTGAATCTCCTTTTCTCACCGTAGTTATGTTTGATCTCAAGATGGCGCGTTTTTATGAAGATTTATCTTTACAAGGTCAATACTGTTGGAAAAAAAATGATATTAACGCCCTTTTGCTTGGTTCTACCGAATCTTTGGTCGAAAATCGGATTGTCGATAAGAAATTGATAGAACGATTCCCGTTTGACGATCGTTTTTCTCTTTTGTATAGTTTGACTGTAACACAAAAGGCGTTGTCACAATCAGGATATGAATATTTTCAGAATCAATCAAAGTTGAGTGAGGGGATGGGAGGATTATTTACTCCTCAACCTTCGGAAGTGAAAGGGAACATTTTTTGTCCGGAAAAACCTGAGCTAAAAGTAATCGGATATGTGGAAACTTTGAAAAATATTTCTCAACAAAGAATGTTTATTCGAAACAACGAAATTAATAGACGTATTATTTCTATTTGTAGTATACTTGATGATCCAGAAATATTGTCAAATTCCAATTCGGATATTTACAAAGAAGGGTATCGTCCGGTAGGATTTACTCTTGATGATTTCAAGTGGGCTCCTGCTAAGTGTGTGGACTGTATTGTGAATGGAGGAACCAAAAATAAACCTGATTTTTGGCCTAATGATCACAAATAATGAATAAAAAAATGAAAATTTCAATGAGAACTCTGTTTGTTTTTTCTATAATATTCTTCTTTTTAAGCGGATTGTCGGTTAGTTCTGCAGAAAGTGTGAATGAGCGGGTTTTTGTTTATACAGACAAAGATTGTTATGTGGTTGGTGAAGATGTCTGGATGAAATTTTGTGTGATGACTCCGGATTTAGCTCCTTCTTTATTGAGCAAAGTAGGATATATAGAGATTTCAGATACTCAAAAGCCTTATTTGCAGTTGAAGTTGGCATTGAAAGATGGAACTGGTTCCGGAAAAATAAGAATATCTGAAGATATTCCTTCCGGAATTTATGAATTATCCGGATATACTCGATTTATGAGAAATGAGGATGCTAAAGTTGTTTTTAAGCGAAAAATAGCAATTATTAATCCGGCTCAGAAGTTGGACCCTAAACGGGCTAAGTTAGCGGAGAAAATAACTTCTCCTGCTAGATCGTCTGTCATGAGAAATGATATAGGAGTTAAGACTGATAAAAATACTTATCAGGGTAGAGAAAAAATAAATCTTTCTATTGAAAATTTGTCTCAGGGTCTTTCTGAATTGGTTGTTTCTGTGAGACGGAATGATTCTTTTACGTTGATGGAAAGTCCGGATAATCAGGCTTGGTTAAAACAGACAAAGCAAGTATCTTCTACGATTTCTGATGAGTGGCTTCCGGAATATGAAGGGCATATTATAACCGGGAAATTTGTCGGAGAGCTTGCATCAGACATCTCAGCTTCTCTTAGTGTTGTTGGAGATAAGATCTGTTATATTCCGGGACAAATTGCCTCTGGTAGAGGAGTGGCGTCTTTTTATACCGGAGAAATATATGGACCGCAGCAAATTGTTACGTCAGCGTTTAACTATTCATTAAAGGAGGTGCCAAACCAGATAGCGATTCTTTCTCCCTATGCAAACTATGTGCCGGAGCACCTTCCGGAGTTACAGATCAGTCCAGATTCGAGTTCGTTGGCCGATCGTTACCTTGGAGCACAGTTAACTGAAGATTCCGTTTTTCCTCATACAGCTTCTGAATCAGCTTATTACACGCCTGATTATAATTATGATATGAATCAATATACTCGCTTCCCAACTCTGAATGAGACAATTATAGAGTTTGTATATACGGTTAAAATAGGCAAAGTAAATGATGTTCGTAAATTCAGAGTTTTTTCCAATGAAGCAAATAGTTTTGCATCTTTAAATACCTTGGTATTGTTGGATGGAGTGCCTGTGTTTGATCAGGAACAACTGATCAGTTATAACCCATATCTTTTAAGAAAAATCGAAATCTTTGATGGCCGATATGCATTTGGAGATAAGATTTTCGATTGTATTCTTTTCTTTACATCTCATAAAAAGGATTTACCCGCTTATCAATTAGGTCCCGGATCATTATTGTTTAAATATGATTTCCCATCATTGCCTGTTCCTTTTATGATGCCGGATTATTCTACTGAAGAAGCCAGAAAATCTCGTAAACCCGATTTTCGGCATACGCTGTATTGGAATCCATCGGTGAAAGTGGATGCTGGAAAATCAACAGAACTTCCGTTTTTCACTTCGGATTTGAAGGGAAACTTTGAAGTTTTAGTTGAAGGAATTACTTCGGAAGGAAAGTTTGTTTCAGGGAAATCGTATTTTGAAGTAAAGTGATTTCCCATTTATATCAATCTTAATTGTCGGACGTTAAATCCAGTTTTTCATTATCCGATCCTTTCTCATAATAATGTTTTTTGAGCGGGTTAGAATTAATTTCGTCATCGATCTCTCTATTTCTCAATACGTCGATAGCCAGGTAGATAGAGTTGAGAAGAGCATATTCCGATGCTATGTTTTGTCCTGCAATATCAAAGCCTGGTCCTAAATTAGGAGCAGTCCTGATAATAGGTAGTCCTGCGCTGAAGTAAACTCCTTCTTCTGTAGCGAGGGTTTTGAAAGGAACTAATCCCTGGTCGTGGTACATTGCAAGTACACCGTCGAATTTTGCATAATTTCCGGAGCCAAAAAATTCATCTGATGCATAAGGGCCGAAACAGAATATGCCAGATTTGGATGCACGTTCCATTGCCGGAATAATCTGTTCTGTTTCCTCTTTTCCTGGAGCTTCCGGAGTGATATTGGGATTGAGCGATAATACGGCAATACGGGGCGCAGAAACAGCAAAGTCACGAATTAGACTATATTGTAAATCTGATAGTTTTTTAAATATAAGTTCTTCTGTCAACTGATTCGATACTTCCGACAAAGGAATATTGCCCGTTACGAGAGCAATTCGAAGATTATCTTTTATTAAAATTCCCAATGATTGGTTAGGTTTTCCTATCATGGTTTCCAAGAGTGCCGTTTCCCCGGAATATTTGATGTTATTTTTTTTAATTTCGCTTGCATTGGTTGGTAAAGTGACGACAGCATCGATAATGTCGTCATAAACATCTTTAATAGCTCTTTCCAGTGAAATGATCGCAGCCTCTTCTGATTCCGGAGTAAATTTTCCAAGTTCCACTTTTACCTCTTCATCGATGCAATTTAGAATGTTCACACGGTTAGGAACAGCATTGTTAGCATCTTCGATGACATGAAGGTTCGCGGCTGGCATTTCTAAGGCTTTTCGATGGTAAGCTGCAACCTTAGACGATCCATAGAGCACAGGAGTGCAGAGCTCGGTTATTCTGGAGTCTGAAAAAACTTTCAGTATCATTTCATAACCGATTCCGTTGATGTCTCCGTGGGTGATTCCTATTTTGATCATAAGTATTTAATTTTTTTTTGCAAAGATACTACATTCTTTTGTGGAAAGCATTCCGCAGGCAGCTAAAATGTCTTCTCCTCTGGATGACCGGATTGTACAGGTGATCCCTTTGGAAGATAAATAGTCACGGAATACCGGCATAGTTGTCGTGTCCGAACTTTTTAGATCGACGTTGGGGATGGAGTGATATTTGATGAGATTAACACGACAGGTGATTCCTGTAAGAAGTTTTGCAAGATCTTTGGCATGTTGAAGATCATCGTTTAATCCTTTAAACATAATGTATTCAAAAGATACCCTGCGTTGATGTGAAAAATCATATTTTCGTATCAAATCCAGTACCTGATTGATAGGATATGCTTTTTCGACCGGCATTAAAGCTTTTCTTTCATCTTCGTATGGAGAATGAATACTGATAGCGAGATGGCACTGGCTTTCTTCTATGAAGCGTTTCAAACCGGGGATAATACCAACAGAAGAAACCGTTATTCGTTTAGGACTCCAGGCATAGCCATAATCGGAGGTTAAAATTTCCAGTGTTTTAAAGAGTTCATCGGTATTATCCATTGGTTCTCCCATTCCCATGAATACAATATTAGTTAATTCGGAGTTTTCCTCAATGGACTGAATTTGATTCATGATTTCATGTGCTGTGAGATTGCCGGAAAATCCCTGTTTTCCTGTCATACAGAACAGGCAATTCATTTTACATCCGATTTGTGACGATACACAAAGGGTTGCCCTGTCTTCGTCAGGAATATAAACCGTTTCTATAAAATGTCCTGTTGTTGTATTGAAAAGATACTTTATCGTTCCGTCTTTGGATTCCTGTTGTTGAATAGAAGGTTGAATGCCAACAGAGAATCCAGCTTTGAGTTTTTCTCGGTTCTGGATAGACAAATTACTCATATCATCAATACTGGTTATCTTTTTTTTGTATAACCAGTCTGATATTTGTTTTGCAGTAAAAGCCGGCATGCCCAATTCAGAGACTATCTGTTTGAGTTCATCCAGAGTTTTACCGAGTAATGTTTTCATATTTGTAAGACTGTAAGACTGTAAGACCGTAAGACTGTAAGACTGTAAGACCGTAAGACTGTAAGACTGTAAGACCGTAAGACTGTTAGACCGTAAGAT
>JAVBUX010000078.1:0-4191 GCA_031554915.1 Bacteroidales bacterium
TGAATTTACGCATGTGCAATTGGCAAGTTGTAATATCTTCGTCTGGTCCGTGAGGATGTCCGTTGATATAAAGCGAACACATACCGCAAATACCTTCACGGCAGTCGTGATCGAATACAACAGGTTCTTGTCCGTCGTTGATCAATTTCTCGTTTAGGATGTCTAACATTTCCAAAAACGAAGTGTCACCGGAAATGCCATCCAATTTATATGTCTCAAAGCGTCCTTTTTCTTTAGGACCCTTTTGTCTCCAGATTTTTAAATTTGTATTGATTACTTTTTCCATGACTTTTTACGCTTTATAATTTCTTTGCTGACGAACGATGAACTCATATTTCAGATCTTCCTTAATTAGTTCAGGTTCTTTATCATCTCCTGTGTATTTCCAACAAGCTGCGTAAGCATAGTTGTCATCGTCACGCAAGGCTTCTCCTTCCGGAGTTTGATATTCTTCACGGAAGTGACCTCCACAAGATTCGTTACGATTCAAACCATCCAGAGCCATCAAATAACCAATTTCAAGGAAATCTGCAACTCTCAGAGCTTTTTCCAATTCAACATTCAATGTATTTGCTTCTCCTGGGATACGAACATTGCTCCAAAATTCTTTTTTTACTTCTTTCAATTTGGTCAAAGCAGTTTCCAAAGATGCTTTTGTACGTCCCATTCCTACGTAATCCCACATGATAAGACCAAGTTCTTTGTGGATCGAGTCAACAGAGCGTTTGCCCTTGATGCTCATTAATTTAGCGATCTTGTCGGTTACTTCTTTTTCTGTAGCAACAAATTCAGGTAAATCGGTACTGAAACGTGGAACCTGGATTTGATCAGCCAAATAATTTTGAATAGTATATGGAAGAACAAAATATCCGTCGGCCAAACCTTGCATCAAAGCAGAAGCACCCAAGCGGTTCGCTCCGTGATCTGAGAAGTTAGCTTCTCCAATGGAGAAAAGTCCGGGAATAGTTGTCATCAATTCATAATCAACCCAGATGCCACCCATAGTGTAGTGAATTGCAGGATAGATCATCATTGGCGTTTCGTATGGATTATCATCAACGATTTTTTCATACATTTGGAACAAGTTTCCGTAACGGGCTTCAACTGTTTTCAATCCCAAACGGTTGATTGCGTCAGAGAAATCAAGATAAACAGCTAATCCCGTGTTACCAACTCCGAATCCGGCATCGCAACGTTCTTTTGCTGCACGTGAAGCCACATCGCGAGGAACCAGGTTGCCGAAAGCAGGATATCTTCTTTCCAAATAATAATCTCTGTCTTCTTCTTTGATTTGTGTCGGTTTCAATTTGCCGGTACGGATCGCTTCTGAATCTTCTTTTTTCTTTGGAACCCAGATACGACCGTCGTTACGAAGAGATTCGGACATCAAAGTCAGTTTTGACTGGAATTCTCCGTGAACAGGAATACAGGTCGGGTGAATTTGTGCGAAACAAGGGTTTCCGAAATAAGCGCCGCGACGATAGCACTGAGCCGCAGCAGAACCGTTTGAACCCATTGCGTTGGTTGATAAAAAGAATGCGTTTCCGTATCCACCTGTACCAATAACTACAGCATGAGCAGCAAAACGTTCTACTTTACCTGTTACCAGGTTGCGGGCAATAATTCCGCGGGCGCGTCCGTCGATGATAACCAGGTCCAACATTTCGTAGCGGGTATAAAGCTTCACAGAACCTTTGTTTACCTGACGGCTCAAAGCTGAATAAGCTCCCAATAATAATTGTTGTCCGGTTTGACCTTTAGCATAGAATGTACGGGATACCTGAGCTCCACCGAATGAACGATTGTCAAGCAGACCGCCGTATTCGCGAGCAAAAGGAACACCTTGAGCAACACACTGGTCGATAATGCTGTTGGCAACTTCAGCCAGACGATATACGTTTCCTTCGCGGGCACGATAGTCACCACCTTTGATTGTATCGTAGAACAAACGGTAAACCGAATCACCGTCGTTTTGATAATTCTTTGCAGCATTGATACCTCCCTGGGCGGCAATAGAGTGTGCACGGCGAGGAGAATCCTGAATGCAGAAGTTTAATACATTAAATCCCATTTCTCCGAGTGAAGCAGCTGCAGAAGCTCCGGCAAGACCGGTACCTACCACGATAATGTCCAAACGGCGTTTATTAGCAGGGTTCACCAATTTTTGGTGATTTTTATAATTAGTCCATTTTTCAGCCAATGGACCTTGAGGTATTTTTGCATCTAATATAGTACTCATATCTGTTTCCTTATTAAATTCCGCAGCATGCGCCGGCGCAGAATGATTTAGCATAAAAATAAATCGTTACAAAGGCAAATCCCAAACAAAGAACTGTAGCTACGATTTGTCCGACCACTTTCCAACGGTTCAACCATACAGTGTTACTCCAACCAATTGTTTGGAATGCACTCCAGAAACCATGTGACAAGTGGAACCAAAGCGCCACGTACCATATCAGATAGGCAACTACTACCCAAGTCTGACTGAAATAATACTTAATAAATTCGGCACCGGCTTGTGGAGATACCATAGTTTCCCCAAGCGCTACTTCATGATGTCCCATCAGTTCGGTAAACATCATTTTGTACCAGAACTGTGAAAAGTGCAACAACATGAATCCGATAACGATAATCCCCAAAACAAGCATGTTTTGAGATGCCCAGCTTACATGCTTTGGACGTGAACTCACCGCATACTGGTCGTTTCCACGTGCTTTGCGATTTTGTAAAGTAAGCATAAATGCGTAAATGAAGTGAAGAGCTATAATTGCACCCAATCCGATAGTTGCTGCTACGGCATACCAGTTGGCACCCAGAAGAGCACAGATGGTGTTATAAGCTCCTTCTGAGAATACGGCTGTCACATTCATAGATACGTGAAACAGCAGAAAAAGTACAAGAACGATACCTGATACGCTCATGATAACTTTCTTGCCAATAGAAGAGTTAAATAACCAACACATAGAACTTTGTTTTAATTTTTGATTTAAGTAAGTTTTGTATTTTGCCCACAAAAGTAGCCTAATAAAGGTTAAGAAGCAAGGAATTATGGAAATATTTCTTTAATCAGAAATTTTCCAATGTTTTGTCCGGTTTTATGACTATTTTTGGACATTATAAATTAAAATATGAGTAAAATAGAGTTGATTACAATTTTAGGTCCTACTGCTTCCGGTAAAACCGCCTTTGCAGCACAACTGGCTGAAGAACTTGATACGGAAATTATCAGCGCTGATTCCCGTCAGGTATATAGAGGGATGACGCTTGGTACCGGAAAAGATCTTGCCGATTATATTGTGAATGGAAAACAGGTTCCGTATCATTTAATAGATATATGTAATCCTGGAGAAAAATACAATGTGTTTGAATTCCAACATGATTTTCATAAGGCATACAATGAGATTAGGGGAAAAGGCAAACTGCCTCTTCTTTGTGGAGGTACAGGATTATATATAGAATCGGTACTGAAGGGATATAAATTATTGGACGTTCCGGAAAATCCCGAATTGAGAAATCGTTTGAAAGAGAAAACCCTAAAAGAATTGGAAGAAATTTTGAGTTCGTATAAAGAGCTTCATAATAAAACGGATCTGGATTCTACTCAAAGAGCTATCCGGGCTATTGAAATAGAGGAATATTATTTAACTCAAAAGCCAGACAAGACTCAATTTGATCCGATCAATAGTTTAATAATAGGTATAGATATTGACAGGGAATTGAGGCGTGAAAAAATCAGCAAAAGGCTGAAATCCCGTTTGGACGAAGGAATGTTAGACGAGATTAGAACATTACTGGATTCCGGGACCTCTCCGGATGACCTTATATATTATGGTCTGGAGTATAAATTTCTGACATTACATGTAATTGGTAAAATTAGTTTTGACGAAATGTTCACTCAGCTGGAAATAGCAATCCATCAATTTGCCAAACGTCAGATGACCTGGTTTCGGGGAATGGAACGCCGAGGTTTCCGTATCCATTGGATCGATGCAGGGATCCCAAACGTAGAAAAAACGAAAATTGTAACGAATTTGCTTGCTAATGCATAACCCCATGTTCTCTAAAACTGCACTCAGCCCAAGGCCACTGCGTGGCCTGGGGGTGGAGAGGTTTTCAGGTGTGCAGGGGTTATTCGTTAGGCGCAGAGTCGTTTGGGGTTGGTATAATTGGGAGTTTTTTTATCCCGGCGGG
>JAVBUX010000109.1:0-23752 GCA_031554915.1 Bacteroidales bacterium
ATTGAGGAATCATAAAACCGGAATTTACACCAGGATTGGCAACTAAAAATTCAGGTAAATCTCTTAATCCCATGATCAGTTGAGCAACACGACGTTCTGAAATATTTCCAAGTTCCGCCAATGCAATTGCCAGAAAATCGTAAGCAATAGCCAGAGGTTGTCCGTGGAAATTTCCTCCAGAGAGGATTTTATCTTCTTCGGGAAAGATAGTTGGGTTGTCTGTTACCGAATTGATTTCAGTTAATAACACAGAAGCTACATATCTGACCGCATCTTTAGTAGCTCCATGAACTTGTGGAATACACCGGAAAGAGTAGGGATCCTGAATGTGGGCTTTTTTTCTGGAAATCAGTTCACTGCCTTCAAGTAAATAACGGAAATTATTCCCTGTTTCGATTTGACCTTTGTGTGGACGCATCTGATGCAGACAGTCCATAAACGGGTCAATTAACCCATCAAAAGCTTCCAAAGAAATAGCAGCGATCCAATCAGCCATTTTAGAAAATTTGAAAGCTTTTAGGATAGCATATACACCGTTTGCACTCATAAACTGAGTTCCATTCAGTAGTGCCAGTCCTTCTTTGCTCATTAACCGGACGGGTTCCCATCCGAATTCGTCTAAAACGCTCATTGCCTCCCGTTTCTTTCCCTGATAATAAACATCTCCGACTCCAATCAAAGGAAGAAACAGGTTCGCTAGTGGGGCAAGGTCTCCGGAGGCGCCTAATGATCCTCTGTCGCAAACAATCGGCATGACATCATTATTGAAAAAATCAATGATCCGTTGAACTGTAATGACTTGTACTCCGCTATATCCGAGGGATAAAGCATGGGCTTTAAGCAACATCATCAATTTTACAATTACAGGAGGAACTTCTTCCCCAATGCTACAAGCATGCGATTTAACTAAATTTTCCTGCAACTGACTCAGTTCATCAGAAGAAATATTTTTGTTGCAAAGTGAACCAAACCCTGTTGTGATTCCATACATTGGGGTTTCTTGTTCGCTGATTTTCTTATCCAGGTAATTACGACACTTTTGTATCCGTTCTTTAGCTTCCGGAGCCAGTTCCAGCTTTAGATTTTTATTAATGATGGTTTCAATAATTTCGAAAGTCAGTTCGCCGGAACCAATGTAATAGACATTTTTCATGGATTTAAGGGCTTAAAATTGTGTTTTGACCCAATCTATTAATTCTTTTTCTTTTCTTATAGTATCTTGTTCTAAATGATCACATTCCTTGGTGAATTTTTCTACAAAAGCTTCATCTTTAATGGAAGTTAGATTGATACGGACATTTAGAACTGCTCCAAGTACTGCATTTCTGGCAGCCATCATTCCTACACAAGCATCTGTCACGGCATTTTGATTGCCTTCTTTGGAGACTGTAGCAATCAGCTCCATGATAGAGTTCGCATTTTGGGCAACTTTCATCGGAACTTCTGCTGCTATTTTCGTTGCGGCCTGTATCTGTTTACTTCTCTCAGCTTTTTCTTCATCGGTTTCCTTTGGTAGTTTGAATGCATCGAAAACCTTATTATAGGCTTCGGAATCCTCATCGATATCTTTTACAAATCTTTCCTGAAATTTTGCAGCTTTTTCTTTGATTTCCTTCATCAGGCCTTCCTTTTCCTCATATTTCTTCTTGCCGATGGTAAGATTTGCCACCATTTCAGTCAGAGCGGCCGATAATGCCGCATTAAGTGCTGATACACTGCCTCCGCCAGGGACAGGCTCATTGCCTGCTGTTCTTGCTAAAAAGTCTTTGATCGATAATTCTGGTAACATATTTTTTTTGTTTTTATAGGGATTTAGAGCGAATGACACCCTTTTTTATTACTGTTTCAACAACATTCATTCCTATGTGATAAGGTAAAAATTTATATGACGGGTATTCCAGGATAATAATATCACCTTGTTTGCCGACATCAATGCTTCCTATCTTATCTGCTCTTCCTAAAGCAGCAGCTCCGTTGATGGTCATTGCAGTAACAGATTCTTCTACTGATAGTTTCATATAAATACAAGCTAATGCAAATATCAATGGGATAGAAGAAGTAAAACTGCTTCCGGGATTGAGGTCTGAGGCTAATGCTACTGCACAACCCATATCGATCATATCTCTTCCACGGGCAAAATGCTCTTTTAGAGAAAAGGCGGTACAAGGTAACAATGTGGCCACAACACTGTTTAATATTAAATCATTGATGCCTTTATCTGTGACCTGCAGTAAATGATCAGCAGAAGTGGCTTTCAGTTCCCCTGCTAATTCAGCTCCTCCGGTCGTAACAATCTCATCAGCATGTATTTTTAGCTTGAAACCCATTTTGTGGGCTGCGGTCAATAATTTGCGGGATTGGTTGATTGTGAATACATTTTTTTCACAGAAAATATCACAAAATTCAGCCAGGTTTTGTGCACGTATAATGGGCATTACCTCTTGAATCAGAAAATCAATAAATATATCCTGGTGATTTTTGTATTCCGGTGGGGTAGAGTGAGCCCCGAGAAAAGTTGAGACAATATCTATCGGATGTTCCTGATTGAGCATCTGCATAACCTTCAACTGCTTAATCTCTGTCTCTTTATCCATGCCGTAACCACTTTTTCCTTCAACTGTAGTAACTCCCATAGATAACATTTTATCCAGTCGTTTGGATGCTGCTGTCTTCAATTCTTCAAAGGAGGCTTTACGAGTCGCCTGCATTGTATTCGCAATACCACCTCCACGTTCCATAATCGACATATAAGTATCTCCCCGCATGCGCCAGGAAAATTCATCTTCTCTGTATCCACCAAATACAAAGTGGGTATGAGAGTCTATAAATCCGGGGAGTACAGCTTTTCCGGAGGCATCTGTGATTGTATAATTTTCCGGATTTTGTACGGGAATATGATCTGATGGACCGACATAAGAGATTATGCCATCAGTAATTACAACGGCACCATTTTCAATAATATGCAGATTTGACATTTCATGGCCTTTCTTAGCTGAAAAGCCCGAGCATGTCACAAGTTGCGATGCATTCTTTATTATTGTGTTTCCATGCATGCTTTAAAGGTTTATCTACAAAGATAGTAAATGTCGGAATCAAAAACAAATAAAAAAGGGTATTTCGAGGACGAAATACCCTGATTAAAAACGGAATAGAATAATTTATTTCATATTCTTTGTTATCTTTTCAATATCTTCAGATGTAAATGAGCCTAAAATACGGATAATAACACATTCTTTAGCCTGATCGACAAACATGATTAGTTCTTTGAATTTATCATTGTCTTTTTTAGCATAAAAATTTACGTTGTTTCCTTTATCCTTAATAGACATCAATAGTTCATGGCTATTTCCCTTTTGAATAAGACTCATTTCAGATCTGAAACTTTTGCATGCTTCAGGGCTTTCAGTGGTGTAGATTTCAATCTGATTTAGTTTTTCTTTCAGACCTTTGATATCTATACCGTTTACAGCCTGATCTCCGGACATTGATCCAAGCATTGCCTTGGAGATGAATACAGAAGTGATTTCATTATTATTAGAGAATCTTTCGAACATTTTGCTCGTGTTGTCTTGAGCTTGAGCTGCAGTTACGCCAATTAAAAGCATAAGAGCGATAAATAGACTTTTAGTTTTCATTCTTTTTTTCATGATTATTTATTGTTTTTAATTGTTTTTCTAATAATTGATTCGCCTTTTCAATATTTTCCGAAACTAATGCCAGTTGTTCTGTTCCTTTATTAAAATTTCTAGATACTAATACTAGCGCTTTCTGAGCCTCTATTGCTGCTACATCCGGATCTGTAATTATACCTTTTTGTAATCCGGATAAATCGGAATTTTTTCCAGTTTGCATATTTAAGATTATCCCGGAAGTGATCAAAATGATGATACATGCTGCAACACTGCTTATCCAGATTGACATTTTTTTTGTTTTTGAGAAAGATCTTTTCGTCTCTTCTCCAGCCAGTTGGTCTATCAAAACATTTAATTTTGATTCCAAATTCTCTGGAACTTTTACTGGTTCGGATTGATAGAAGCGGAGAAATATTTTCTTTTCTTCTGATAATTCTGCCGGTATATCGTTCCCTTCGAAATAATATAGTAGTTTTTGTTCCTCTTTGACAGTTGTCTCTCCTCGATAAAAAGCCTGAATCAATATTTTAACCTCTTCCGTTTTCATTGTTGCTCTAATTTAATAAACTGTTCTTTGATCAATTTTCTGGTTCTTGAAAGAATCACTTTAATGTAAGCCTTTTTGAGGCCGGTTATTTCTTCAATCTCATCATCCGAAAAACCTTCCCAATGTTTTAGCTGCATGACTCTTCGAGATTGTTCAGGCAGCAATTTCATCAGTTGATTTATCCGGTTGATTTGATCTTGTGCTTCAATTTGCTTTGATAAAGAATGTGGTTCAGGTATA
This sequence comes from Bacteroidales bacterium, assembly GCA_031554915.1. Taxonomy (GTDB): domain Bacteria; phylum Bacteroidota; class Bacteroidia; order Bacteroidales; family Azobacteroidaceae; genus BNXB01. The sequence continues at coordinate 4,420 of JAVBUX010000109.1, forward strand.
TTTGTATCATAATCCATTTGATATTCCTGTTTGGATTTTCTTAAATAATCCAGACAAGTATTTTTCAGGATAGTGATTGCAAATCCTTCAAAATTCGTAACAGTTTCCAATCCATCGCGCTTTGTCCAAAGTTTGATAAATGTTTCCTGCACAATATCTTCTGTTTCAGCCGAATCCTGCACTATCCTGTAAGCAATCCGGTACAGTTTAGGGTGACATGGGAGAAATATTTTTTTGAAAGTTTCCGAATCCATTATTTATTAATTTAGACTTTTCGGCAAATTGATCGTGCACTATCAATCTGTTTTCTGATATTAAGACGAAAGGGAGGGAAAAAAGGTAACAAAGGTTTTGATTTTTTTTGAGAATAAGGAAGTTAAGACTCCCTTATTCCATTAAATGTGACTCCAATACCTGCTGTATTGAAAAGTCATCTAAACCAAGGTAATATGCTGCGGTATCAACCAGGGCACCCATTGGGACAAGTCCGATTAATTCACTTCCAGCTATAGTAACCCCATAACGGGCTGCTTCAAAACGAATCATTTCAACTGCTTGATATATAGATGTTTTTGTGTAGTCAGTCAGGTTCATGGAGACTTGTACCATGTTTTTTTCTTTCAGATCGACTCCCATCGCTTTGCAAAACCGTAGTCCACCTCCCAGAAAACGGACTTTTTTAGCGATTTTATCGGCAATCTCGAAGTTGGTAGTATTTAGGTTTACGTTGTATGCAATCAGAAAAGCACGGGCTCCAATGGCAACAGCTCCGGCAGTCGGGTGGGGTGATTTAGGTCCGAAGTCCGATTGCCAATCCGGTAGATTCATTTTATCTGCCAGTCCTTCAAATTCTCCTTTACGAACAGAGGCCAGGTTTTCACGATGAGGAGCAGTTGCGGACTTTTCATATAAAAATACCGGCAAATCATAGCGTGATGCCACTTCCTGAGCCACATCTTTTGAAAGGGTAATGGCCTCTTCAATTGTGACATTTTTTACGGGAATAAATGGAACCACATCTACAGCTCCCATACGAGGGTGTTGACCTTCATGTTGTGCCAGGTTGATGATGCTGACTGCAGTTCCAATAGCCTCTAAAACAGCTTCTTTTACAGCCAAAGGTTCGCCCACTACGGTCACAACCATACGATTATGGTCTTTATCACTACTGTAATCCAGTAGTTTAACACCTTCTTTTCCCCGGAAAGAGTCAACTATTTTTTCTACTTTACTTAAATCACGTCCTTCACTGAAATTGGGGACACATTCGATAATTTTATTCATGATTTTATGTTTTGTTCTATTATCTCTTCTTCTACAATATATGGTAATGTGATATGGTAACCATCCTGATGGTTTTCATTAAACTCTTCGCAGGTGGTCATTGCATTGGTGTTTCGTGCCCAGGAGCGGCGGGCAACACCTCCCATAACATCCCATAGCATTGCTGAACGGATAATATCATCTACTCGTTTACTTCCGTCACATACCATCCCAAAGCCTCCATTAATGGATTTACTGATGCCGACTCCTCCTCCGTTATGAAGAGCAATCAGGCTCATTCCCCGGGCAGCATTCCCTGCAAAGCATTGTACAGCCATATCGGCCATTACATTACTACCATCTTTAATATTGGATGTTTCCCGGAAGGGAGAATCCGTACCGCTTACATCGTGATGATCGCGACCGAGCATGATAGGGCCAACTTCTCTGTTTCTGACCATTTCGTTGAAACGTAGAGCTATATTCATACGTCCCACAGCGTCCTGATAAAGAATCCGGGCTTGTGTTCCTACAACTAACCGGTTTTTTTCGGCATCACGTATCCAGTTGTAATTATCTCTATCCTGACTACGACGGTTTTGGTCAATACAATCCATTGCAGCATGGTCTGTTTTGATCAGGTCTTCATGTTTACCGCTCAGACAAACCCACCTGAAAGGTCCATAACCGTAATCAAAAAGTTCAGGTCCCATAATATCTTCTACATAAGATGACCAGATGAAGCCATCTTTTTCATCTTTCCCATTTTTGGAAATAGCTTTAATTCCGGAATCATAAATAGCTTTCATAAAGGCATTTCCGTAGTCAAAAAAGTAAGTGCCACGAGCCACCAGTTTGCCGATCACTTCAAAATGACGTTTCAGAGATTCATCGACCAGTTGTTTGAAACGTTTACGATCTTCTTTCAATAAACGTGTACGATCTTCGAAAGTAATCCCAACAGGACAATATCCTCCTTCATAAACGGCATGGCAGGATGTCTGATCGGAAAGTAATTCGATGAAAATGCCGTTTTTTTCGGCGTATTCCAATAGTTCTATGATATTCCCATGATAGGCTATTGAACAAGGAATCTTTTCTTTTAAAGCCTTATTTGCAACTAAAAATGATTCTTCAGGACTAGACGTAATATGTTGTACCCAAGCTTGAGCGTGACGGGTTTGAATACGGGAATAGTCAACTTCGGCTATAATAGCAACGGCTCCGGCAATTTCAGCGGCTTTAGGCTGAGCTCCACTCATTCCACCCAAGCCTGAGGATACAAATAAATGGCCCCGGAGGTCTTTTTCTGCTGGAATACCTAATTTCATTCTTCCGGCATTCAATAAAGTGTTGAAAGTACCATGGACAATACCCTGCGGACCAATATACATCCATCCTCCGGCAGTCATCTGTCCATAATTGGCAACTCCCATTTCGGCTGCGATTTCCCAGTCATCAGGATTGTCAAACATTCCGACCATCAATGAATTAGTGATAATTACACGAGGAGCTTCCGGTTTCGATTTGAATAATCCCAGGGGATGACCTGATTCAATAACCAGAGTCTGTTCACTGCTCAAAACTTCCATCTATTGTTTTATCAAGAGGTATTGCATCCAGTTTTGGCAGACCTGTCCGGTTTCTCCATAAGTCACCAGTTCATAAGGATATAGAGCAATATCAAAACACAAATTGTTATCGATCATTACCTGAAAGGCTTTTCCTTCTATACAATTTCCTTTGTATTCGTCGATAGATTTCGGGCGTATATCTCCTTCCGGGCGATAACGATAACCGTATATACGTCCATAACTCTTCAGTTCTGTAAGAAATTCAAGAGCCAAAACAGAGTGTAATTCCGTCGGAATATAGCGCAATGCATTTTTTAAGGCGGTTTTTGATTGTTCTACCGAAAGGCGGAAACCTCGTGACGGCGCACGACGTATTCCTTCTACAAAACGAGGGTAATCCGGCAAAACTTTACTGAGTGTAATATTCATGCCATTTAATATAAAAGTCAACATACAAAAATAGCTCACAAAAATGGAAGAACCAAATTTGTGAGCTACTTTTGAACAAATAAATAATTCAATTATTTGAGTCGGTTGAATATCCATTTCCAGCAGACATCCCATTGTTCAGGGTAAGTCCAGTGAGCAGTTTCTTCGACTAGTAACAGTTCTTTTGGCGCTGTAATGACATTGTAAGCTGAATACGTCGAAGTCGGCGGACAAACCATATCATTGTATCCAAATGAATAGAATCCTGGAACTTTAATTTGACGAGCAAAGTTGACTACATCATAATATTTTGAATTTTCAATCTTTTTTGCAACAATAGGATCTTTTTTGTCTGCATTGCGGAACATGTGAGGCCATCCGCCTGCGCGACCATTAAGATAACCGGTTAAGTCTGATAATGCAGGGTAAAATGCAGCTAATCCTTTGATACGAGAATCTAAACCAGCAGTAACAATAGACAAGGCACCACCTTGGCTTCCTCCGTTGACTACAACGTTTTTGCCATCAAATTCAGGCATAGAAAAGATATAATCTATTGCACGTACACAACCCAGATAAACACGTTTGTAATAATAATCATCGCGGTTATCAAGATTGGAGAAAGGATATCCGGACAAAGCTCCTCTGTCTAATTCGGTATAAACATTATTCGGCATGTTGATAGGAATACCGTGGATTCCGATTTCAAGTATAATTAACCCTTTAGCAGCAGTAGCAACATCAGCACCATAAGGGCGAATTCCTGCTCCTGGGACTTTCAATACGGCCGGATACTTGCCTGGAGCCGTAGGAACACACAAAGTCCCATAAATTCGACCTCCTATACGATAATTTTGTATTCCAACCTGATATACATTAACTTTATCCGTACAACGGTCTGTCATCAGTGTTACAATAGGATCCATCGGAATTTTTGCATTTTCAGCTTTTGCTTTGTTCCAAAATTCAATGAAATCAGTTGGAAGGGTAGTGGTAGGCTGTATCTTTTCAGGTTCAAAACCTGCAGTTGCACGACCTTCATAATCCTGTCCATTGTATTTGACATAAGCCAGACAACGTAAAAATCCTGAAGTTTTCATTGTTCCGGCCTCAATAGTTGCTTTCCCATCTTTCAACGTGATTGTTTTTGATTCACGGGCAGGCATCATATCTTCTGAAATTTCGTAACGCAATTCGATATTTTTCATCAAAACATCTTTTTTTGCTACTTCAATATTGAATTTTACTTTCTCTCCGGTTTTGTAAGTCCAGTTGTCGTGGTCTGGAGCAGCGCTGACTTCGATCAGACGTTGAGCCGGTTGTGCAAATAAAGAGCTTGAAATAAATAATGCTAAAATAATACTAAACAGCAGCTTAGAATGAGTCGTAATTTTTTGTTTCATGATTATGATATAAAGATTGTGATTTAGAAAGTAAAGTTAACAATAATTTATGTAATCTGTACAATCTGTATGAAATAAAAAAGTTCCGACAAACCTTCACAGGCGAGTCGGAACTACTCATTAAAAGCAAAAAAATATGATAAGATTTAATTTTCTTCGATCATTGTAATACTGACTATCTCTTCTTCTTTTTCAGTTTTCTTCTCTACCTTTTTGTCTTTGCTATCTTTGTTATCTTTAGAGTCACTATATGAATAACTGATGGTATTTTTCCCCCCTTCTCCATTCATAACAAATCCAGAACCACTTAACCAGACTGAATTCGAAGTTCTGGTACTAAAACTGAAAGAAACATCCTTGAATTTGAAGTACTGAGGTACTATTTTTCCATCTTTCTTAGTGTAAATAACTTCATAAGCAGATGGTTCATCTTTTTCAAAAGCAGCAATAAATTCATCAATCAATGCTTTATTCGACTTGATTCTGATGGTTGTAATAGATTGTTTTAACTTCATGGTTTCTTTGTCTTTCTTACGAACAACATTTACTTCCACGTTGTCAGCAGATTCGCATTTTTTTACCATTGCTCTCAGAGCGTTTTGAGCCATCAAATCAGAACTTAAACCTGTAATAATCAGAATTGTGGCAATAAGTAATACATTTTTAATTTTCATAATTTTCATTTTTAATTACATTCAACATTTAATATTTCTTTTACTGTTTCTCTTGTTTTTTCGTCAGGAAAACTGTTTATCAATTCACAATATTGATTTTGAATTTCCTGTTTCACATCCTCATAATCTTTAGGATTAGATAGTTTATAAATCATTTTTTCCATTGTTTGTTGTTGTTTGGCAGCAGCAGCAACTGTTTCCTCCAGTTCCGGGCGGATGACATCCATATCTGTAATGACTTTACCATTCCGGATGATGTAACTACCTTCATAAGGATCAAAGGATTTGGGTTCATTTCTCATGACTTTACTGAATACAGTTACCAGTAATAACAATGAGGCAGCAATTCCAATCCATGCGCTCCATTGTCTGATCTTTGGAGTTAATTTTTTTGTCCCGGTAGTTTTATTCTGAGTTTGATTGAACTCATCTTCCATTCCCGTTTCAAAGAATTGAAATACAGGGATATATTGTTGTAAATGCTCTGGAATTTTATCTCCTGAAAAGAAAGAGTACAATTCCATTTCTTCTTTATTGGACGTTTTCCCATCGAAAAATCGTTCAATCAAGCCTTCTATATATTTATTATCAATCATAATTCTTTTCTAAATTAAAAAACAGTTCTTTGACTTTTCTTCTGCCTCTTGAGAGATTCATCCGGATTGCTTCGGGAGTACTTCCGGTTAGTTCAGCAATTTCCTCTATTTCGTATCCGTCAATATGCTTCATTCTGAGTATAGATTGCTGGAGGTCGGGTAGTTGGCTCATAATTTTCATTACATGGCTCAATTGATCCCTCATTTCCAGTTGATGATGCAATGATGTTTCTTCATCGGTCATTTGTAAGCTATCAAGTTCTCCTGTTTCTCGTTTAAGTATTTTTAGTTTGTTGATACTTAGGTTTTTAACGATAGTATTAGAAAGTGCTGCTAAGTTGTTGTAGTTAGATAATTCATTACGCATGTACCACAACTTCATGAAAAGCTCCTGAACGACATCTTCTGCATCTTCGTTATTGTCAAAGAACCTCCTGGCATAGATCAGCATCTGTCCACGCAACGGCAAAACCTCTTGTTTAAATCGTTTTTGATCCATGTACTATAATAACGACAAAACAAGAGGAAAAATGTAACATCAAAAGATAAAAAAAAAGCTTGCCATTTTCATGACAAGCCGTTTTTATATTTTTTCGAATGTATCTTATTGAGCCATGTTATGGAAAACGTTCTGTACATCTTCGTCTTCCTCAAATTTATCCAGTAGCTTTTCTATCTGTGTACGTTGTTCTTCGTTCAATTCCTTATAATCGTTCGGAATCCGTTCAAATTGAGCGCTATGGATCTCATATTCGTTTTCTTCAAGATATTTTTGTATAACAGAATAAGACTGAAATTCTCCGTAGATCAGGATTACATTTTCTTCTTCATCGTATTCTACTTCATCCACTCCGAAATCAATCAATTCCAATTCCAGTTCTTCTAAAGAAACATTGTCTTTTGGAGTGATTTTAAATACGCTCTTGTGATCAAAAATGAATTGTAAACTGCCGGATGTACCTAATGAACCGCCGAGCTTATTGAAATAACTGCGCACATTAGCTACTGTACGAGTTGGGTTGTCTGTTGCAGTTTCAACAACAATAGCAACTCCGAAAGGGCCATATCCTTCATATACAACTTCCTTATAATCAGTCGAATCCTTAGATGTAGCTTTCTTTATAGCTCTTTCCACGTTATCTTTCGGCATATTTTCTTTTTTCGACTGCTGAACCAGCACTCTCAAGCGAGGGTTGGTATCCGGATCAGGACCACCTTCTTTAACGGCGATTGTGATTTGTTTTCCTAATTTTGTAAAGACACGGGCCATATTGCCCCATCTTTTCATTTTTGTCGCTTTGCGATATTCAAACGCTCTTCCCATATTATCTTAATTGTGCATTTAATTTATCTTCAAGATTCTTTTGAATTCGATTCATCAGATTATCTATTTGTTTGTCGTTCAGCGTTTTTTCTTCATCTTGAAGAATAAAGCTCACTGCGTATGATTTCTTACCTTCCTGAAGGTTTTTCCCTTCATATACATCGAATAAACTCACTTCTTTCAATATTTTACGATCTGTATCAAAAGCAATTTTTTCAATGTCAGAGAATAGTATTTTTTTGTCCAATAACAATGCCAAATCTCTTTTTACCGGTGGAAATTTGGATATTTCAGAAGCTGTAACTTTGCTTGATTTGATTTCCTTCATTAAGTTATCCCAGTTCAATTCCGAATAATATACTTCGGCATTGATGTCGAATTTCTTACAGCATTTCTTTTGAAGAATACCCAGAACTCCTAATTCTCTTCCGGAAGTAGTCTCAATAGCCAATGCAGCAGAGAATAATTCATTTGAGTAAGAGTTGAAATTGATCTTTTTCTGGTTGATACCCAAACGGCTCAATAAGTTTTCGACGTATGCTTTAAGCTCATAAACCGATGATTTTTCCTCAGGATGATTCCAGTTGTTGCTAACCTTATTTCCTGTCAACCATAAAGCCAGATGAAATTCTTCTTTGATCGCTGATAATGGGCTCTCTTCCTTGAATTTATCGTTATGGTAAGCATAAACATTCCCGAATTCATAAAAATTCAGATCCGGATTTTTACGATTACGGTTATATGCAATACTTTCCAAACCTCCATATAATAATGTTTGACGCATCACATCCAGTTCTGCGCTTAATGGATTCTTCAATCTGACACATTCATTTTCAGTATAAACTTCTGAATCAGTATAATAATTACATGAAGTCAATGAATTATTCAAGATTTCATGGAATCCGGCTCCGGTCAATTGTTCAGAAATTAAATTCTGAAGTTTATAGGCCTGGTCAGTAGGAGTGAGGTAGGAAAGGTTCGATTTCAGATTCTCGCCAATTTCTACATTGTTGAATCCGTAAATACGGAGAATGTCTTCAATTACGTCCACATCGCGTTGTACGTCCACACGATAAGTAGGAATGCTCAGCATTAATACACCGTCTTGTTCTTTAAGAATCTCTATTTCAAGACTTTTCAGGATGTTTTTTACAGTAACAGAAGGAATATCTTTTCCAATTACACTATTGATTTTCTGATAAGAAACTTCTACAGTTTTATTTTCAATCGGATTCGGATAAATATCCTGAAGTTCGCCGCTGATAGTGCCACCGGCAATCTCTTTAATCATCAAAGCAGCACGTTTTAATACATAAATGGTGTTGTTCGGATCGCATCCCCGTTCGAAACGGAATGATGCATCAGTATTCAAACCGTGACGACGAGCTGTTTTTCGAATCCATGTCGGATGGAAATAGGCCGATTCAAGGAAAATATCTGTAGTTGATTCGGTTACTCCGGATTTTAATCCGCCGAAAACACCACCGATACACATTCCTCCGTGCGAATTACAGATCATCAGGTCTCTGTTGCTCAGAGTGCGTTCTACTTCATCCAAAGTGACAAATTTAGTTCCTTCAGGCAATGTCATTACAAACACCTTATCGCCGACAATTTCTTTCCGATCGAAAGCGTGAAGTGGTTGACCGAATTCGTGCAAAACAAAGTTCGTAATATCAACTATATTATTGATTGGTCTTAAACCGATGAGCTGCAAACGATTTTTTAACCAATCGGGACTTTCGGTCACTTTTACATTATTGATGGTAATCCCGGAATAACGGGGACAAGCTTCTGTATTTTCGACAACAACATCAACAGCTGCTGATTTATCTTCAATTTTGAAAGCATCGACCGAAGGTTTTTTCAGCTCGACATGTTTTCCGTTTTGTTTCAGATAAGCCGCAAGGTCGCGCGCAACACCATAATGCGAGGCGGCATCCACACGGTTGGGGGTAATATCGACTTCACGTACATAATCACTTTCTACCTTGTAATATTCTCTTGCGGGCATACCTACAGGAGCTTCGGCAGGAAGAACGATTATGCCGGCGTGATCAGGACTAAGACCTATTTCGTCTTCAGCACAGATCATTCCATTCGATTCAACACCACGTATTTTGGATTTTTTAATGGTAAAAGATTCTTCACCGGAATATAGCTTTGTTCCGATAGTGGCGACAATAACTTTTTGTCCTGCAGCTACATTAGGGGCTCCACAAACAATTTGTTGAGGTTCATCACCTCCTAAATCAACTGTTGTAACATGCAAATGATCGGAATCCGGGTGGTCGGTACAAGTGAGTACGTGTCCGATAACAAGACCGTGAAGACCTCCTTTTATAGTTTCGACTTCTTCCACACTTCCGGTTTCCAGCCCTATAGAAGTCAGTGCCGCAGCTAATTCCTGCGGTGTCAGGTCGAGATTAACGTAATCTTTTAGCCAATTATAAGAAATATCCATTTTTTCGGTAATTCAAATTTGAGGGACAAAATTAGTAAAAAAATTGAGAATGGAGAATTTTAAAATGGGGTTTCTGACGAATGGGACATTCCAAAGTCCCTGTTTGGTAACGGAGCGGGCGCTATATCAGCCTGGCTGTTCAGTCTGGATTGGAATTCTTCCACCAGCATATCGTCGTCCATATTCTGAAACCGGGCAAATTCTTTTTTGAAGCTGAGCAAAACATCTCCGGTAGCCCCATTACGATGTTTTGCAATGATAATTTCGGCTTTTCCGGTCAAATCACGTCCTTGTTCATCAGTATATATCTTATAATATTCCGGACGGTGAATAAAACAAACCATGTCGGCATCTTGTTCAATAGCTCCTGATTCCCGTAAATCAGACAGTTGAGGACGTTTTCCTTCATTACCCACGCGACTTTCCACTCCACGATTTAATTGCGAAAGGGCGATGATTGGGATATTCAACTCTTTTGCTAATCCTTTGAGTGACCGGGAAATAATGCTAACTTCCTGTTCGCGGCTACCAAAACTCATTCCACTGGCATTCATCAATTGTAAGTAGTCTATAATGAGACACTTGACCTTATGTTCTTTCACTAAACGCCGAGCTTTTGTACGGAGTTCAAATACCGATAAGCTAGGGGTGTCATCCACAAAAATAGGAGCATCGAAAAGCTCTTTTAATTTATAATCCAATTGTTCCCATTCGTATTTTTCCAGACGTCCGTTTTTAATTTTTTCCCCCGGAATTTGTGTTACATTTACGATGAGACGGTTAACAAGCTGTACATTAGACATTTCAAGCGAAAAAACCGCTACAGGAGTATTGAAACCGACGGCCATGTTTTTAGCCATAGAGAGTACAAAAGCTGTTTTACCCATTGCTGGACGAGCTGCAATAATGATTAAATCGGAGTTCTGCCATCCGGAAGTTATTTTATCCAGTAATTTGAAGCCTGTTTGAACCCCGCTTAAACCATCCGTGCGTTGACCGGCAATTTGCATCAATTCGATTGCTTCCCTGATGATAGGATTGATTTGAGTAACATCTTTCTTTACATTTCGCTGAGATATTTCGAACAACTGACCTTCGGCTTCCTGCATTAAATCATCAACATCATTGGTTTCATCAAAAGCTTTAGTTGCAATTTGAGAACTGAAAGAAATTAATTCTCGAGCTAGATATTTTTGAGCAATGATGCGGGAATGATAATCCAGGTGGGCAGTCGAAACAACTTTTTGAGATAATTGAGCAATATAAAATGGGCCTCCTACGATATCAAGATCACCTTTTTTACGCAACTGTTCAACGACAGTTAACATATCGATCGGTTTTTGTTGTACAGCTAAATCCTGGATTGCTGAAAATATCAATTCGTGAGTTTTATTATAAAAACTTTCAGGCCTGAGTATTTCACTGACAACCGAATAAGCGTCTTTCTCGAGCATTAAAGCTCCTAAAACAGCCTCCTCCAATTCGGGAGCCTGAGGTTGTAACCGTCCGATTTCTTCTGAGTTAGCCGGAGCTTTTTTTCTTCTGGAATTAGAATTTGATCTTGATTGAAATTGTTCTGCCATTATTAATAATCTGAACCTGTTTTTATTAGAACTGCAAAGGTAACAGATTTAAGTGGGAGACTGGAAGAGTATAGTCTAAACTAATCAACATCTTATTAACAAAAATAGAGGCTTTCCTCACAGAAAACCTCTATAAAACAATCTAAAAAACTTGCCTTAAATCATCTAAATCAAAAGTAATTACTATTGTGTTGTCGTTTCAAAGCCTGTTTCTTTGTTACAATCACACTCTGGATCGTCGCAACATTGATTTCCAAGAACTTTTGTTCCAATCAAACGAAGCCACTGATTTCTTTTTTCTGAATCGACTCCAAGCAAATAGCCGATGCCAATTCCAACGATAGCACCTATTGCGATGCCTCCTAACAATTGTCCGCCTTTCATAGTTCAGATATTTTAATGTTTATTTATATGAATAACGCAGACTATTGTCGAAAAGTTGTGGCGTGAACAGTTAAAAGGAGTTAATATATATTGTAAGGACTTAATATTCCAAGGCTTTACTTCCTGAACAAATAGGACAACCTGAAACTAATCACCTGATTTGAAGATGCTTGGAAATAATCGGCTTTAGTGCTATTGAAAATATCGGATAATCCAAAATAATACCTGCCATCGAGGACAAAACTACCAATTCCGGTGCGAAGTTCAACTCCTATCCCCCCCAGGAGACCGTAGTCGAAAGACTTTTGTATTTTTTGATATTGAGAATCAGAAATACTCGTTAGAGAGAGATTCTTAACAGGTTCTGTATCAAGAGATTTTTCGTTTAGATAATAACTTAACTGAGGGCCCAGAAGAAAGATAACTCTCATGCGTTGCCCCATATTAAAATAGATATGAGTCAGGATAGGAAGTTCCAAATATCCCAAAGAACGACTCGTAGTGTATCTCATTGTATCATTTGGAGTTGAAATCGGATTTTGATTGCTTGTAGTATCAGTTGCTAAATCCCATCCACGCATAGAGTAGTTTAGTTCAACTTGTAGTCCGACATTTTTTTCTGAGATATATCTGGCAGTCAAACCTCCGGTGTATTGCTGCAAACTTTCTTGCTTTAGAGTAGGATTAAAAGCTATTTTAGATAAAGTAACCCCTCCACTGGCTCCAAAAGCCCACTCCGGATTAAATGATTTGTGAGGAGGAGGTAATGAATCTACAAGAATATTTACCTGGGAAAAAAGAGGAATTCCCAGAAATAAACTCATCAACACAGAAACAACTCTTTTTATCATTCGTTATTTTGGAGTATTTTTAGAGATTGAAAAATCCGGATTAAAAGAAATAATGTAAATATTGGTATTGATAAATCCACCCCAATTATTCACTCGTTCAAATTTGAAATCAGTTTGAATTCCTTTGGTTTTTACTTTGTTGACATTAGATTCAAAAACAGTTCCATATTCATGTAAACCCTTGATAAAGAACATACCTGTGTCATATCCAAGAATGCCAAATTTAGGGTATGTAATAATCAAATCTCGGGAATACCACTTGTTGAAGTTATAATAAAAATTTTTCACTTCAGGAGAAGTTTGATCAAGATAAAATACACTATAAAAACTGGCCTTCAGTTTGAAGTAATTATCCATATATTCACCACCATACGATTGCCATCCAGGGTAACCAAATACCGTTATTTTCAATTCAGGATGTGTTTCCGACAATACTTTCAAAGGAGCAGACATCTTGGTGAGTGTTTCCGGAGTATCATCTGATGGAATAATAACATTTAATACTCCTGGTTTCATTTGAGCATAAATGTCCTGATAAAATCGATCGGAGTAGGAGATTGAAGAATAAGAGCTCTTTTCCTGATTCAAATCGGATTGAAGCGTTTTTACAAACTCCATTTTTTCATTATTAGGATCCGACAAAAAGAAAATGACGTGACTATCTTTGAATTGTTTGCAAAAAGCTGTAGATGCTTTCGAATATAAATAGGATTGAGGTGTATTGATTTGAAAAACATGAGGATTATTCAGCGGCTCATCGCTTTTTGATGTAAAAGGAATGACATAAGGAATATTTTTATCCTTCGAAAAAGCAGAAATCATTTTGATTTGTTTGTCATTTAAACCTCCAACCAACAAATTAACATCCTGCATGGTGTTTTTTTTCAAAATGTCGGATAAATTAGAAATGTCATTTCCAATGTCATATACCTGTAGGTCAACCGATATACCTGCTTTTTTTGTTTGCTCCAATGCCATTAGAAAACCTTCGTAATATTCTACGAAACGATTATTTTGAGCATTGTAACCACTGGTACCCTCTTTTAATCCGAAGGGTAATAACAGAGCTATTTTAATCATCCGGATATCGTCACCTTTGGTTTTTTGGGCTAATAAAGCTTCTGTGTCTCGTTTTTGAATATTTTCATTTCCCGTTTCCATCGGAGATGTAACCGTGTTGGTTGGGATACGTATCGTTTTTCCTATTGTAAATGATTGTACCGATAGTCCTGGATTAGCGGCTACAACATCTTCTCCTTTCATTCCATATTTTTTTGATACGGAATATAGTGTTTCTTTTGGTTGGATGGTGTGGAAGTAATACGATCCCGATTTTTGTGGGATTTTCAGAGTACTTCCGGCTTTGATACCGTCTTTGCTTCCCGGATTGAGTTTATAAATATCATCTACAGAGATATTATACATCAATGAAATGGAATACACCGTTTCACCTCTTTCGATTGTATGAAGAAAAAATTCACCTTCCTGGGTAAAAGAAGTTGATTCAGGATAAAAGACCTCTTCCGATTTTATATTTTGCAGTTGTACAAATGAAAGTACAAGCAGGATCAAGGTATGTTTCAATAATCTGGTCATTAATTTGGATTTTGACATTGCAGTCTGCAAAGTTAGGAATAATAATCGATTTATTTGCAAAAGTAAATCAGGGTTTATATTTAGAATCGATTAATAGTTGTCGTGAGTCCAGAATGTTCATTAATTGGAAAAAGCTTGTTTCCGGGTGATCCTTCATATAAACGTTAACAATTTGAAAGCCAACCCAAATTCCAACTCCTCCCGGAGATTCTGTTGAAATAGTAGCTGTATAAGGTGCGCTATTAATATATTTTGAAGTAATCATATAATCCGGGGTATAGAGATGGCCGCTTCTGAGGATATTTTTCCAGATCTGAGTCTGATTGGTAGTACACCAGATATACTGTTCTTCAGTATAACCTAAACATTCCCACTCTTTTCTATTTGGTAGTAAACGGGTCAATATATAGCGTAACTTACCTTCATAAATCATTTTTTCCATCAAGATATCATTCCTTCCCTGAAAAGAAAAGTTGGCCATCATAAATCCGAGTAGATAATCCGGAACAATCCGCTCCGGAGTCATATTCTGTAATTGATGGCTCTTAAAATAGTTTTTATAAAAAGGATAATCGGCTCCCATGTATTTATCCAGTGATATCGACAATACATCGTCGGTCACCACTACACTTTGGTTGAGTCCGGATATATGCGTATATACAGACGGTCTGGCCATCCGGGGAAACTCCCTGAACAGTATCTCCAGAGCGGGATTGAGTTCATTGCTGATAAATTCGATATCTTTAAATTTATGTTCTGTATCCTCATACAAGGACATTAGGGTAGGCTCGGAAAAGAAGGCATTAAATTGTTTAAAAATTTCTCCTGAATCGAATTTTCCTATTCCAACTATCTGTTCTACATACATTTTCAGGAAGGCTTTATAATTTTCTGTCAATTCTTTTTCTGTAATTTGCTTATTCAGATACCGATATAAGTCAACATCAAATCGTATAATATTAGATTCCTGAGTTTTATGAAAGTTGCTGTTTTCTGGAGTCTGTATTTTTTCAGTTACAACTACAGGGATATTGATAGTTTCAGTTTTGATAATTTCAGCCTTTTCAGAACTATTAGTCAAAGTATCAGGGGAGGGGATCATTGCTTTCGGTTTTTGGGGTTCAGTTTTTGGGGTAACCTTAACCTTCGAATCGACTATTGCTGTGTTTTTTGCCGGAATACGAATTTTTTTTCCGTAATTGAATGTTTTCACGGATAATCCTGGATTTGCAGCCAGTATATCATCAATTTTCACATTATATTGTTTTGATAATAAATGAAGAGTTTCTCCTTTCTGTATAATGTGAGAGACAAAATCGTCCTTTTGAGTAAAAATAGTTGCATCCGGATATAATGCAACCTCAGATTTTACGTTATGCAATAGTACGAATAAAAGTGCAATCAAAATTGTGGTATGTTTCAATAATCCGAACATCAAATTTGGGTTTGTGTTATTGTGGCGTGCAAAATTAGAAATAATTCTTAATTTTGAGACATGAAACAATATATACTTTTGACTTTTTTATTTTTATCTGTTTCTACAGCCTTTGCTCAATATACAGTCAAGGGGGGAGCTGGTACTCCATATAAAGAAACCCCGGCGAGTAAAATGGAGGTTTATCTCTTGTATGGTATGCAAGGAGCACAAATTTCATATACTTCTTCTGATCCGGGAACTCACCAGTGGTATCGCTACTCTACAAAAGCGAATGAAGCTGTTCCTGTTGAATCTCAGCAAACGGGTAGTACATCAACCATCACTAATATTCAGGATGGTTATGGGTATTTTGTCGGTTCAAATCTCAATCCATCAACGACTTACATCTGGATTGTCGATTACAGTAAATATCTTCCTGTTTTTCAGTCGATTAATATCAATGAGGGTGCTGACAAATGTAGAAAACTAATAATCAATGCAAGTGTCAATGCCACAGACTTGAGCTATTACACTCCAACAGGAACATACGCCAGACTTACACGCGAATATTCATTGTTATATACATCCCTGAAATGGGTTGAAGAAAACACCATGTTTGTCCCTGTAAATAAGGAAGATATTGTGAAAAATCCAGCTGCAATCCAGGTGGACTCTATTTATCAGGATACGGATTTTACTTTGAGTGGAGATAAATATGCTGCTCATTTTGGAGTGGCTAAAACAATGGTGACTCCAGTATATCAGGCAGTTATGGTAGAAGCTCATGCCACTGAGAAAAAAGATAAAGAAAAAGTATCAAATGAATTTGAGCGTGAAACCTCCGGCCCTATCTATATTACCTATAATGCGTATGCTAATGAGCCTGTTGCCGGAATGTATATATGGAAAATTTTCTTCACACCGGATGGTTCGTCTTCTTCACAATCAATAGCGAGATATACAGATAAGACAATTTCTTATAATTTTGATAAAGACGGAATTTATAAAGTACAGTTGGAAGTGATTGATCGTTACAGTATGTGTAATGATACCAACATGGTATTTAATGTTACAATTGGAGAAACAGAAATAAGGGTTCCTCAGGCATTTTCTCCTGGCAGTTCTCCAGGGATAAATGATGAATTCAAGGTTTCTTATACCTCTGTAGTTAATTTCAAATGTACTGTTTTTAATCGTTGGGGTATTAAATTGTTTGAATGGAATGATCCTGCCAAGGGTTGGGACGGACGAGTGAATGGACGTTTTGTTCCTACCGGTGCTTATTTTTATATAATAGAATACAAAACAACTACAGGTAAGAATAAAGTAAAGAGGGGGACCGTTAATGTTTTGAGAGCCAGGTTTTGATTTTTGAAAAGCCTGTAGGAATATTTTAAAATGAATATTGGATATGAAGTATTTGAATTATATATTATTACTAATGATCTTTGGATTGGTTATTTTTCTTTCCCTTTTCCTGTCAAGTAATAAAAATGTGGAATCGATTCAAAATTCGAGAAATCCGTTTGTAGAATCAATAACAGTCTCTATAGTTCCTCCTGATTATGTTGAGGTATTCGGAGAAAAAATAGATTTGAAACGCTTTGATATGCGTGAACGTTATGATCGGGAGATAAATTCGTTTACCTATTTTCATTCCACAACAATGATGTACATAAAAAAAGCGAATAAGTATTTTCCTGTGATAGAGCCAATTCTGAAATCAAATGGTATCCCTGATGACTTCAAATATTTGGCGGTGATCGAAAGTAATCTGGATATACGTGCGGTTTCTCCGGCAAAGGCCGTGGGAATATGGCAAATAATGCCTGCCACAGGTAAAGAAAATGGTTTGGAAATAACTGAACAGGTTGATGAACGTTATCATCTGGAAAAAGCGACAGCAGCAGCCTGCCGTTACCTGAAATCAGCTTATTCCAGATATGGAAACTGGAGTGCTGTAGCGGCCTCATATAACGGTGGGATGGGGCGTATTTCAACTGAATTAAGAGACCAGCAGGTAAACTCTGTATTTGACCTGTTGCTGGTAGATGAAACTTCCCGTTATCTATTCCGTATCATGTCAATGAAGGAAATATTTTCTAATCCATACAAATATGGCTTTATACTGAAGCCTGAAAATCTATATCAAGCTATTGATACAAAGAAAGTTGAAGTTTCGCAGGATATTCCTGACCTGGCAGCTTTTGCTCAAATTTATGGTCTGAACTACAGTCAATTAAAAGAATTTAATCCTTGGCTGAGGGATCGTAAACTAAAAATTTCTACCTCCGATAAAAAATATATCATGGATATTCCTGACAGGAAGGATTTATTTTACGATAAATCAAAAATAAAAGTACATAATAGTGCTTGGGTTACAGCTAATTAATGTTTTTTCTTTAATGATTTATCCGCAAAAATCAGATATTGTTCCCAATCATATTGAGTTATGTCGTGTTTCCCTGTTCTGATATGATACGCAATTTGCCCTGACATCACAGGTTGGTTGACTTTAGGCATTTCGTTTACCGGTAATCCTTGTAGTCCGAATAGAGAGTAAACCGGACTTGCATATAAACCGGATAAAAACTCTCCTTTTGGATCTGCCCATCGGTCTTCTTCTGCACTGGCAATATATATCGGTCGAGGGGCAATCAATGCTATTAATTCATGTTGATCTATTGGCAAGGCGTCCTCATTCTTGTTGTATTTCTTGAAATTTTCGCAGAACCAGTAAGGAAATTTAGTATTGATAATCTCTACAGTTTCTCCGACTTTCCTTCTGGATAATGCTGCTCCACCGCATCCTGAATCATTTGAGACTACCATTGCAAAACGTTCGTCTTTTGCTCCTGCCCATAATGCTGCTTTTCCAAGCCGAGAGTGCCCTGTAACAATTATTTTCTTGGCATCTATTTGCGGATCTTTTTCAAAATAATCCAAAGCTCGACTCAATCCCCAGGCCCAAGCTGCAACAGTAGCCCATTCATCCGGTTCTGATTTTGTTTGTCCTTTTCTATGGAACAAAGAAATAACACCATCTTGTAAGTTATTGTAATCCGGATCGATATCTCCACAATATATTGTAGCAACTCCATATCCTTTTTCCAGAATTAATTCTACCGGCCAACGGGAAGAAGCGCTTCCTCTGTCTGTTATTTTACCAGGATCTTCGCCTTTCCTTTGCTGATCGGCAATCCATCCCTGAGAAATAGAAATATCCGGATCTTTATTTATAGTGTGATTCCCTCCAAAATTTAGGCCTATAAAGACAGGAACAGCATCTTTCACCTGATTAGGTAGGTAAATCAACATCAATATGGATATATCTTTATTTTTAGAAAAATAAATCTGAACTTCTTTTCGAGTGGCCTTCCCATTTAATGCGTTCTTATTTTCCGACAATACTTTGAACTGTATATTGGGGGATTTTAGTGGGGATTTTCCAAACATTTCTGTCTCAAAAAAATACATTATTTCCGGACGACGCTGTTCTACCCATTCTTTTTGCGAGGAAACAGGAGTTCCATCCTGCATTTTCAGGACCTCAGGAAGGATGTAGGGAGGGATTTTATCTTCATCATAGTTGACATTGAAATTTTGTCCAAACGCTAAAATACTGGCACACAGAAAAACAGGAAGAAATGCATTTTTCTTCAAAATCAGGTTAAAAAATGGAGATTTCATGGTAATATATTTAGATTTTAGATTATTGCTTGTATTTCAAATTACTAAATCCAATCAATTTATCGTATCGACTTCCCGAAGGACG
>JAVBUX010000049.1:0-2920 GCA_031554915.1 Bacteroidales bacterium
TACTTTGGTATTCCATACCCATCATGGAGCTGAACGAAAAGAGGCTGGAGGGTTTTTCAAGTCCTTTTTCAAGTTTTCAAATCGCAATTCTCTGGGCTGTTCAATTTTTGAATAACCATCAAGGTAACAAAATACCAATCCCAAAAAGATAAATGATTTAATGAATATCAGATGGTAGTTTTTCATATCTGTATTGTATAAAGGTATTTTACTCAAGTTGTAGGACAAAAGTAGGTGATCTCTAAAATTATGTATTTTTAATAATGACATTTTTTTTTTCAAAATTGACATAAAAAAAGTCACCTTGAATTAAGGCGACTGAGGAGGATCGGTGTTGATAAATAGATTGGCACAATTGGAAAGTCTTGTTCTAATTTTGTATCCAAAACATGAAATGAGGTCTTTTGTGTAATCTATTTCAGAATGCGACATGTATTATAAAGGGAGAGAAGGACTCTAAATACTACACCTACGAATTATTCAGATTTGATTATTCTCGATCTAATTGGTTATTTTCGAAAAGTTTAATTACATTTGCATTCCAATTGTTTTTAATAAATAATGGAGAGAATTTAGATCAAATATCTTTTGCGTGACAAGGGTAAAAAAAACACCTGAGATAAAGAAAAACATGGACACCCAAGCAATGTAACGAACAAAATAATTTAGAAAGAGGGGAAAAGATCAAATTACTTTTTCTACAGCATTCTTTTTACCGTGAACTACAAAAGATAAACAATAGTCAAATGGTTGAAATTAATTCCACAATAAATAATGGACATTACAACATTATTTACGTGAATTATCTTCCGGCAAAACATAAAAAATATTTTCAACCAACATATTAAATATCACTTTTTTTTTAAAAATATAACTAAGAATATTTTAGATCGCATGAAGAAAAAAAACAAACAAATTATAGCTTTAGCTATTATAGTGTTCCTTGTTTCCTATATTTCTATGTATAGTTATATTACATGTAAGGATATTGAACAAAAGCATAAAGAAGCTAGCCTAAAATGGAAAATTGTGGAAAGTCAAAAAAACGATGCTCATAATAAATATCAAGTGATCAGTGATTATAATTCGGCCGTCAATGAATATAATACTGTTATTCGAAAATTTCCGAATAACATATATGCTAAGTTACTGAGAAATAAAAAAATGGAGTATTTTTCATCTGGCTCTCATGAAATACCAGAAATTAAGTTCTAAGAAATTTTGTCATTAAAATATTATGAATAGTGAGACCCAATGATTTGGAAAGTTGGTCAAAGGGGAACAAACCATGAATCTTACCCAAATCACTTAACAAAAAATTTTGGCGATAACTCGTGAAAATATCGAACTCTGTAAAACTGATCATTGGTTGTAATTCGGAGATTTTTTGTATCTTGCGCATATCTTTTAAGGTATATTTCCCCGATTTTGGCTTCCATTCCGTATTTTCGGGGTGATACTCAAAGATAATAAAATCCCAACTAATTCAAAATGAATCGGTTGAGATTAGTTTTTTATTTAATGAATCTCCCGAAGTATATGAAACGGATAGGGATCAGGAGTAAATTATCCCGGAATCACAGGTAGTCACTGATTCCTCCTATTGGTATCCGGTGGCAGAGAACTTGTTGAACCGCCAGTTTACCTGTTCTTCCCCTTCCCAGGCATGGATGTCAGATGTCACTTAATCTCCACCCGGGATAGCTTTCTTTTATGTTATTTACTGAATGTCCTTCTATAACTGCTTTGAGTAGAAGATTACAGAATGAGTCCGGTAAAATACCGAACCCATTCCCGTAAAACATGACTATTAAACCATCCAACTTTTTTGGAGCAGTTTAATCTCAAAAGTTCCCTCTAGCACCTCCGCCAAAAGTTCCACCTCCGCCATATACTCCTCCAATATTAGGATATCTATATCGACCCAAGCTACTTTCCGCTTTTTCAAATTGCCGTTGCAGTGCATCCACTCTCTTTTGTAGTTTATATTTAGCAGCCATAGCTGCAACATTTAACGTTGTTGTTACTGCTTTTACTGATTTATTTACATTCACGATAATAACCAGTGCATCTTTCACATCTGACATTTGTCCCATAAGTTCAGCATTAGCCTCTGATTTTTTTTGTTCATCAGCAATAATATCAGGCATATATTTTTCATTTACCAAATAATTTTTATATTGATTTACATATTGCTCTATTTTCTTATCTAGTAATTCAGAGTCATGAGTGTATTTACGAATATTCTTTGATTTAGCAATTTCTAATATTATACTCTTTGACAAATTCATCACAGCCCCACCTTGTGTAAGCTCACTTGTTACGCTATGTACATCCGTTGCTAACTTTAGATATGACTGGGCTTTAGATAACTCAGACTGTAGTTCTGATAATTTTCCCGCAATAGAGACAATTTTTCTCACATCATCTATATTGTGAACATCATATCCTAATCTTTGATAATACATAATTAATTTATGAGTATCACTATCTTCCGTAGGACTCATTCCTGTCGGATCAATAAATCTTATTGGATTATTCAAGCAATAAGCATATGGAGTCACCGAATAATATTTCTCCGCCAGCGGATCCATTGTAGAGAACCTTCCAATTATCGGATCATACATCCTTGCTCCGTAATCATACATATCCAAACCATGAGACTTATCCAGTTCCTTGCCATTATACTTGTAATACTGCTTTTCCTGATCATCTCTCGGTTGAAACTCAGCAAAACTCGCTCCGAACGGATAGTAATTAGTCAGCTGAACGACATTCCCAATTTCATTGAGCACCAAACGATTATTCCCCAAATGGTCTTTTACGTAATAATACGCATGAAAAATATCATTCTGTTTCTCCAAATAACCTTCCTCTGTCAATACTTTGGATAAAACATTATTCTCATAAATCTTATTGC
>JAVBUX010000174.1:0-41036 GCA_031554915.1 Bacteroidales bacterium
CTACAAGGTTCGGGAAAAACGACTTTCTCCGGTAAACTGGCTAAAATGTTGAAAGAGAAAAAAGGCAAAAAACCGTTATTGACAGCTTGTGACGTATATCGTCCCGCAGCTATCGAACAGTTGAAAGTCCTTGGAGAACAAATACAAGTACCGGTTTATACCGAAGAAGAAAATAAAAACCCGGTTCAAATCGCTCAAAATGCGATCAAACAAGCCAAACAAAACGGTAACGATGTCGTAATTGTCGATACCGCCGGTCGTCTGGCTATCGATGAGCAGATGATGAACGAAATTGCAGCGATCAAAACAGCGATTAATCCTAATGAAATACTATTTGTCGTTGACTCCATGACCGGTCAGGATGCTGTAAATACAGCCAAAGAATTCAACGACCGTCTGGACTTTAACGGAGTGGTATTGACCAAATTAGATGGCGATACCCGCGGTGGAGCAGCACTCTCTATCCGCACAGTAGTTGACAAACCTATCAAATTCGTCGGAACTGGAGAAAAGCTGGATGCTATCGATCCTTTTCACCCGAAACGGATGGCCGACCGGATACTTGGTATGGGGGACATCGTTTCTCTAGTTGAAAAAGCTCAGGAACAATATGATGAAGAAGAGGCAAAACGATTGCAACGTAAACTGGCTAAAAACCAGTTCGATTTCAATGACTTCCTGTCTCAAATCCATCAAATCAAGAAAATGGGTAATCTGAAAGACCTGGCATCTATGATTCCGGGAGTAGGAAAAGCCCTGAAAGATGTGGATATCGATGATGATGCTTTCAAGAGTCTTGAAGCTATCATTTACTCCATGACTCCGGAAGAACGAAGAAATCCTGCTATTTTGAATGGAGCTCGTCGCGCACGCATTGCCAAAGGCAGTGGAACCAACATTGTTGAAGTAAATAAATTGCTAAAACAGTTCGAAGAAACCCGTAAAATGATGAAAATGGTGACCGGAGCAAAAATACCGGGAAAAGGACTATTGAAACGGAGATAATTACAACATAAATCTACGCCTAATCAGGAAACACAAAGCATGGAATTAATTGACGGAAAAGCCATTGCGGCTCAAATGAAACAGGAAATAGCTACCGAAGTCGAACAGATTAAAGCTGCAGGAGGTAAAATCCCTCATTTGGCAGCGATTCTTGTCGGCCATGACGGAGGTAGCGAAACATACGTTGCCAGTAAAGTGAAAACCTGTGAAGAAGTGGGCTTCAAATCTTCGCTGATACGTTATGAAGATACTATTTCTGAAGAAGAATTGCTAAAGAAAGTAGTCGAATTGAACAACGATCCCGACGTGGATGGCTTTATCGTTCAATTACCTCTACCGAAACATATTTCCGAACAAAAAGTAATCGAAACTATTGATTATCGCAAAGATGTGGATGGCTTTCACCCAATTAACGTAGGCCGCATGTCTATCGGGTTGCCTTGTTTTGTGTCTGCAACCCCTGCCGGAATATTGGAATTACTGAAACGTTACAACATTGAAACCTCAGGAAAACATTGTGTCATTTTAGGAAGAAGCAATATTGTCGGAAAACCGATGGCGTCACTGATGATGCACAAGGCTTATCCGGGCGACTGTACTGTTACTGTTTGCCACAGCCGTACAAAAAACATCAAAGAGTATTGCCTGCAGGCTGATATTATTATTGCAGCCCTGGGTTTTCCCGAATTTCTCAAGGCCGATATGGTAAAAGAAGGAGCTGTGGTTGTCGATGTAGGTACCACTCGTGTTCCTTCCGATAAAACAAAATCAGGATTCAGATTATCCGGAGATGTGAAATTCGACGAAGTGGCCCCAAAATGTTCATACATTACCCCTGTACCAGGCGGAGTTGGTCCTATGACGATTATCTCTTTGATGCGAAATACCCTATTGGCCGGGAAAAAAGCCGTTTATAAGTAATATTCCAACGACAGAAATAAAATATTTTCACCAAAAACTTTGCGGAATGCAAGAAATATTGTAACTTTGCACCGCAATTGAAAATTCAGTTGATACATGGTGGTCGTAGCTCAGTTGGTTAGAGCATCAGATTGTGGTTCTGAGGGTCGCCGGTTCGAACCCGGTCTTCCACCCTTAAAAAAGGATTTCTATTAAGGAATCCTTTTTTTTTTATCTTTGCAAAAAATATAGGGGTTTTACCATAAAAAACAATCTATCTTCAGATTAAACCATTTATAAAAATATAATGAAACAAAAAATTTTATCCTTTATTCTTATCTGTTTGAGTATTTCTACTCTTCAGGCTCAAAAACATTCTTCAGAAGATTACGTAAAAATAACCAATAATGGTTCCTGGTGCTGGTTTTCCGACCCTCGTGCTATTTATGCAGACGGACAATACTATGGCGGATATGTGGACAGTACCGGAAGTATATGGAGCTTTTCGTATAATCCCATAAATCAAGAAATTAAACACTTTTTACAATTCGAAAAATTAGATAAAGACGATCATGCCAATCCTTCCATTGCCAGATTAAAAGACGGAAGATTTATTACGTTCTTCTCCGGCCACGGAGGAATGGGAAGGACACCTTTGTATTACCGGATTACAAAAAATAAAAACGATATTTCATCCTGGGAAGAATTACAACAAGTTGGTACGAAAGATAAAAAACTATTCAATACCTGTTATTCTAATCCAGCTATTTTATCGGCAGAAAATTACCGTACATACCTGTTTTATCGCGGAGCCGATTTTCGTTTTAAAATGTGTTATTCCGACAATCTGAATGTCTGGTCGGAAGAAAAAACAATGGTCAAAAGTGTGCGTACGGATTATGCAGTAAGACCATACGTTAAAGTTTCGAACAATGGCAAAGACTGCATCCACATTGCTTTTACCGATGGACATCCACGTAATGAAACTCTGAATTCCATACACTATGTTCGTTACCGTAACGGACAATTTGAAACAGCTTCTGGAAAAAAAATCTGTAACGTTGATGAGATTCCGTTCACTCCAGATCAGTCGGATATGGTATATGATGCCAGTAAAAATGGTATGCGTTCCTGGATCTGGGATGTGACCCAAGATGAAAATAACAGACCGGTTTTAGTATATGCCCGTTTTTTCAGTGAACTAAAGCATGAATATTGGTATGCACGCTGGGATGGAACACAGTGGATCAACAAAAAGATCACAGATGCCGGACGTTGGTTCCCATCAAGAGAAATTGCCCGTGAAGACTGGGAAGGAGAACCTCATTATTCTGGAGGCGTTTATCTTGACCATAGTAACCCAAACATAGTATATCTTTCCCGTCCGATCAACAATGTATTTGAAATTCAAAAATGGGAAACTGCAGATTTGGGAAAAACATGGAAGACAACCGATATCACTTCCGGATCTACCCTCGATAATGTTCGTCCTTTTGTTCCTATCAATGACCCGAATTCCAGAGTTTTATGGATGTACAATTATCATTATCCTTCATTCATCGATTTCTATACAGCCATCCGTATCAATGATATTTCAAAAGGATTTTCAGGAAATTTAAATAAAAAAGCCGTGAAAGATGTCATGCAAGCTGTTGGCAACTGGCAAATGAATGATTTAAATAAAGCATGGAAAAATGGAACCAGCCCTCATAGTCCCATTTCATGGGTAAACGGAGCCCTGTATTTGGGTATTTTTGACTGGGCCTCTCTCACCGGAAACGAACTTGCGTTCAAGTGGTTGAACAAGATAGGAAGTGAAAATTACTGGCAGGTAGGCCCTAGAATGTATCATGCTGATGATATCTGTATCGCACAACTTTATCTGAAAATGTATGAAAAATATCAAAAACAGCAAATGATTATCCCTACAATTGCCAGGACAGACTGGGTTATCAACAATCTCAAGACCGAAGATATGAAAACCAAAGAACGTTGGAACTGGTGCGATGCTTTATTCATGGCTCCTGCTGTATATGCAAATTTATACACAATAACCAAAGATGAGAAATACCTGAAGTTTATGGATCAGGAATTTAAAGCTTCTTATGACTTTTTATACGATAAAAATGAAAAACTATTCTTTCGTGATGCTTCTTACTTTGATAAAAAAGAAGCCAATGGCAAAAAAGTATTTTGGGGGAGAGGAAACGGATGGGTAATGGGAGGATTGGTAAATATCCTGAAAATTTTACCTAAAAATAATCCTTACAGACCTTTTTATGAAAATTTGTACAAAGAAATGGCTGTAAAAATAGCAGAACTACAAGGTAAAGACGGATTCTGGCACGCAAGTTTACTCGATCCGGAAAGTTATCCGGCACCAGAAACC
Organism: Bacteroidales bacterium; assembly: GCA_031554915.1. GTDB lineage: Bacteria > Bacteroidota > Bacteroidia > Bacteroidales > Azobacteroidaceae > BNXB01. The sequence continues at coordinate 4,295 of JAVBUX010000174.1, forward strand.
AGTTCCTCAGGATTCATAGTTTATGCTTTGGCTTATGGTATCAATGAGAGTTTATTGAATAAGAATACTTACTTGCCTGCTGTTGAGAAAGGTTGGAAAGCTTTAGTTTCTTCCGTAAATACTGAAGGAAAACTCGGATGGGTTCAGCCTATCGGACAGGATCCGAAGAAAGTGACTAGGGATTTGACAGAGCTTTATGGAGTCGGAGCATTTCTCAGTGCAGGAACAGAAATAGAAAAATTAGCCCGTTAAAGTTGCATTTTGAGCTTTATTTTGTACTTTTGTTGTTCAAATTTTGACAAATAATTTGTATAACATAAATAAAAAGAAAATGAAAAAAGTCGTATTACTTCGCCATGGAGAAAGCGTTTGGAATAAAGAGAATCGTTTCACCGGCTGGACCGATGTAGATTTGTCGGAAAAAGGTGTTGAAGAAGCAAAGAAAGCAGGAAAAACACTGACAGAAAATGGTATTGTATTTCAAAAAGCATATACTTCTTACCTGAAACGTGCGGTTAAAACGCTAAATCAGGTATTGGATGTAATGAATCTGGACTGGATCCCGGTTGAGAAATCCTGGAGACTGAATGAAAAACATTACGGAATGCTTCAAGGCTTGAACAAATCTGAAACTGCAGCTCAATATGGTGATGAACAAGTATTGATCTGGAGAAGAAGTTATGACATCGCTCCTACTCCACTGGAAATGAACGATCCGAGAAGTCCGCGTCAGGATATCCGTTACAACGAACTGACAGAAGCTGAAATTCCATTGACAGAATCTTTGCTGGATACAGTCAACCGTATCGTTCCTTATTGGAAAGAAGTGATTGCTCCTTCTATGAAGCAATACGATCAAATCGTGGTTGCGGCCCATGGTAACAGTTTACGTGGTATCATCAAATATCTTAAAAACATCTCTAATGAAGACATTATCAGCCTGAACTTACCAACAGCTGTTCCTTATGTTTTCGAATTCGACGATAACATGAACCTGGTAAAAGACTATTTCTTAGGAGATCCTGAAGAAATCAAAAAACTGATGGATGCAGTTGCTAACCAAGGTAAAAAATAAAATCAAATTGTAAAGTTCATAAGGTCTGTAAATATTACAGACCTTATAGACTTTTACTGAGCCTATTTATACCGCTTCTCCACTAACCAACAACCTAAACCCTATAACTTTATTACAATGAAAGCTCCCGATGAAAACAATGTTATTTTTCAATTAGCCACCGATTTTATCAACCAAACCTCGGAGCATATTTTTTTAACAGGAAAAGCCGGAACCGGAAAAACGACCTTTTTGAAACATATCCGAGAACATACTCACAAAATTACTGTAGTTGCCGCTCCAACAGGAGTCGCTGCAATCAATGCCGGAGGAACTACTCTGCACTCTCTTTTTCAATTGCCGTTTGAGCCCTTTTTACCGGGAATTTCATCGGCTTCATCGAGAAAAAATCGGTTTTCTTTCTCGAAACAAAAAATAGATCTGATACGACAACTCGAATTATTGATCATTGATGAGGTCAGTATGCTTCGAGCTGATATACTGGATGCCATAGATGCTTCTCTGAGACGTATCCGACAAAACTCACGTCCTTTTGGCGGCGTACAAATGTTGTACATCGGAGACCTGTTTCAATTACCTCCGGTCGCAAAAGATGACGAATGGAAATTGCTCAAGGATTATTATCCCAGTACCTTTTTCTTTCATTCGCATGCATTGATGCAAACTCAGCCTATTTACATCGAACTAAAGAAAGTCTATCGCCAGGGAGATCCTGTGTTCATAAATCTATTAAACCGGGTCAGGAACAACGTGATAACCCCGGAAGATATTCAAGCATTAAATGCCCTCTATGTCCCTAATTTTGCTCCCGCGGACGAAGAAAAGTATATTACTCTGACCACCCATAATTACAAAGCAGATCAGATCAATAGTCGCAAACTAGCTGAATTACCTGCAAAGGAGCAAACTCTGACAGGAGAAATAAATGGAGATTTCCCAGATTATTCCCTCCCCACCGACATGCAACTAAAGTTAAAAGAAGGAGCTCAGATTATGTTTATCAAAAATGATATAGAGGATCCCCGCAGATATTATAATGGAAAGATCGCAACTGTCAGCCGTATTGTTGATGATAAATTGTATGTATATATCCCTGAATTAAACGATGAAATCGCCGTGATCAAAGAAACTTGGCGGAATGTACGATATACTCTCAATAAAGAATCCGGAGAAATAGAAGAAGATGAACTTGGCACTTTCATTCAATACCCTATCCGGTTGGCATGGGCCATTACAATCCATAAAAGCCAGGGGCTTACTTTTGAAAAAGCGATTCTCGACATTGGCTCCTCTTTTGCTGCTGGACAAGCATATGTAGCCTTGAGCCGCTGTACCACCCTGGATGGAATCGTTATGCATTCCAAAATACGCCCCGATTGCGTAATGACTGATCCTTACGCCATAAATTTCAGCAAAGGAGAAAAAGATCAGGAAGAATTGAACAGAATATTCAAACAGGGAAAACAAAAATTTTGGGCCGAACGATTGCTTCAATATTACGATTGGAAACAGATGTATTCAATCCTCCGGGAAATGGAAAAATTACTTGAGGATAAGGAATCCGACGAATATGTGCACGCCCACAAATTATTGAAAGAGTTCCGGAAAGAAGCTTACGGACTGGAAAATGTAGCTCTAAAGTTTCAAAATCAACTGACCTCCATGATTCAACAAGCTGAATTCGAGGACTTAAATGCACTTCAAGACCGCTGTCAAAAAGGGATTTTGTATTTCAGTGAAAACGTAATCGAAAAGATATTACGACCTCTGCAAGAATATATAGTTGGTTTCAAATCCATCAAAAAGGCACAAACTTTTTATAAAAACCTGATTGACATAGAAGAAGACATTGTCCTGTTTTTGGAAAATATGAAACGGGTACGATACAACAATATTGCGTTGGCAGAAGGCCTACAACTATCCATCCCAAAACGTCAGGATATTTTTTCTAAACCGGAACCAGAAGAAAAGCCCCAAAAAGAGAAGAAAGGCAAAGAAAAAAAGGCCAAGGAACCAAAAGTGAAAGTAGAGAAACCTACCAAAGAGAATACGTTCCAAATTAGTTTGGAAATGTTCAAAAATGGCCAATCCATCGAGGAAATCTCAAAAGAAAGAAACCTCACCGTATCAACAATTGAAGGGCACTTAGCAACATTTATCAAGGTTGGAGAACTCTCAATTGATCAGTTTCTGTCAAAGGACGATCTGGAAGTCCTGATACCAAAACTTGACAGTTATAGTGAATCTCAAATACCTCCTTTCAAGATGTTATTTGAAGATTTGAGCTACCAATATTCCTATGGACAGCTAAAAATAGCGTTTAACCACGTTCTGTACCTGAAGAATTTATCCAAGGCAACCGACTGAACAAACAACTTATTTCCCTAACCCATAATACAATCGATGTACCTCCAATAATAACACACCAATCTTTCAGAGAAATAGGCTCTGTGCGGAAAGCTTCGCCTCCAAATTGTACAATCAGGAACTGACCTGCCAAAATAAGCAGGGATACTAAAATGAACCCCTTACTGCCTTTCATATCACTAAACGCTGATTTACCTGTACCAAAAGCTTTCGCATTAAACATATTCCAAAATTGAAGCAATACAAATATAGTAAAGAAGCAAGATAAATAATATGTATCAAGGCCTAGCGTATTAAACCAATAGAGGATAGAAGACAGCAAAATAACAAATAAAATACCGGTGAAAACGATGTTTTTTCCCATTTTTGATGTTATTATAAAATCCGTATTCTTCCTTGGCTTCTCATTCATTACTTTGGGGTTCGGAGGAAGAGACGCTAAAGCTCCGGCAGCAAAAGTATCCATAATCAGATTAACCCAAAGCATTTGAGTCACTGTCAAAGGAAGTTCATGACCAAATAAAGATCCAAAGAATACAATTATCAGGGCTGTCAGATTGATCGTCAATTGAAACAACAAGAAACGTTGAATATTTTTATACAACGAGCGTCCCCACATCACCGCAGTTGCAATACTATTAAATGAATCATCCAATAAAGTAATGTCACTGGCTTCTTTTGCGACAGAGGTTCCGGAACCCATCGACAGACCGACCTGAGCAAAATTCAGAGCAGGAGCATCGTTCGTTCCATCACCTGTAACCGCCACAATTTCTCCACATTTTTGTAACAACTGAACCAGACGTTGTTTATCCATAGGCCGCGCACGGCACATAATTTTCAATTTTTGTACCCGTTTCAAAGCCTCTTCATCAGATAAAGCTTCGAATTCCACTCCGGTAATGATATTAAAATCCGTATCATCTTCATTCCAAATACCGATTTGTCGGCCAATTTCTTTAGCTGTTCCCGGAGTATCTCCGGTCACAATCTTTACTCCGATACCGGCTCTGAGGCATTTTGCCACGGCATCCGGAACATCTTCACGTACCGGATCCGAAATAGCGACTATTCCTAAGAACAACATGCCACTTTCTACCAATTCTTTGATGCTTCGGGACTCAGAATCATCCAGTTCCTTGTACGCAAATCCCAAAGTACGCATTGCCTGATTTTGATATTGCAGCAGTTGTTTTTCAATATCGTGTTGCAAATCCGACGATTTTTCGCGTCCGGAAGTGGTAATTACTTCATGACATTTTGAGAAAACGATCTCAGGAGCGCCTTTCACATACAATATTCTTTTGCCTATATCCGGAGAGTCCACAATCGTTGCCATATACTTTCGCTCGGTACTGAAAGTCAACTGTTCAACAACACGAACATTATTTCTTATATCTAAATAATTGATACCATTCTTATTTAGCCAAAACAACAAAGCAGCTTCGGTAGGATTTCCCAATGCTTTTGGTGATTTCGGATCCGTAAAATCAAGATACGCAGTCGAATTAGTAGAAATATTTTCAATAATTAATTGGCCAACTCCTTCCGGTTGCAAAACCTGGTCTTTCAAACCGAAAAAGTTTGTTTTAGCCACCTGCATCCGGTTCTGAGTCAAAGTTCCGGTTTTATCCGTACAAATAACAGTAGCAGCACCCATCGTCTCACAAGCATGCATTTTACGTACCAGGTTATTGGTTTTCAACATCCTGCGCATACTTAAAGCCAAACTCAATGTAACGCTCATCGGTAAGCCTTCAGGAACCGAGACAACAATCAACGTAACTGCAACCATGAAATATTCCAAAATCCGTCCGGCAGTCTCAACTGATATCCAGGAGGCAGATTGAAGCGGATCTACTCCCACAGCATAACAAATACCGCATAAAATTGCAAAAACCAATAGTGCCAATCCCAACCACATAAGCCAACGACTCTTATCAACCCATTCCGGTTGCCTAATATTCTTATTTACTAATTTTAAGCCATCAAAAAGAATTGGAAGCCATATTTTTGAAAGTAAAACTCCAAATGCAAGCAAAGCAGATCCCAACAACATCAGTTGACTGAAAGTATATTGATATCCCGCAAAAAAGATATCTTTGAAAAATAATGCAAAAAAAGTAAGCAATCCCAAAGAAAATCCAACCACACTGATTATTTTAGCCAGACTACCCAATTGTTTATTAAGAGGTGTTTCCTCTTCCGAAGCCATAGACGACTCATGAGCAACTTTCCCGAATTCCGTGGTATCGCCGACAGCCGTCACTTTCATGGTACAATGACCATCAACAACCGTCGTACCCCGATAAACCATGTTAGAAGGATAAGTGGCATGATCATCAAAATCAGCTTCTACCGTTGTTTTCACAATGACAGGCTCTCCGGTAAGACTCGATTCGTTAACCTGGAGCGAGATCGCTTCTAATAACTCCCCGTCAGCAGGAACTTCCTCCCCGGTTTCCAGCAAAACGACATCTCCAACGACAATATCTTTTTTAGGGATCTCACATATATTATCATTCCGGATTGTTTTAACAGCAGTATCATCATTTACCTGATTCAGCAAATCGAATTTTTTATTTGCATCCAGTTCAAACCAAAATCCCACTCCGGTTGCCAATAAAATAGCAAAAATAATTCCCAAAGTTTCTGCAAAATCATTATGAACAAAAGAAACGATCAGAGAAAGAAAAGCAGCAATTAATAAAATACGGATAATAGGATCGTTAAATTTTTCAAAAAAAAGTTTCCATACCGAATCTTTCTTCGGAGGAGTTAAAAGGTTTGTTCCATGTCGCTGTCTACTCAGCTGTACTTCGCTATCAGTGAGCCCTTTAAGATTATTATTCATTGTTCTTATTTAATAAACTGTTAAAACTTATTGAAGTCAATTTTTAAAAAGACCTTGACTTCAGATATTCATAAAACTTATTTCGGGTACTGGTAAATGAAAAATCGTTAGCCAAGACATAAAGATTTTGAGAGTCTAAAGACCTCGGAACTAACATTTTTGCACAAGCAAACTTTCCATCATCGAATGCAAATTGTTTCATAATCACCCGGATCTGTTCTGTATAAAATGTACTATATCCTGCAGATACACTTAAGATTTCCAATTTGTCTTTATCAAAAGGCGCTTTCTTTAATGTTGCAATCAATTGATCAAATTCTCTTTCATTAAGAGGCCCCTGAGTATCAATATCGTATCTACGGTCAGGGTATGAACCTCTTCCATAATGCCTGGAAGAAAGAAAAACGTCATTATTATCTGCAACTGACCGCACAGAGACTCTTCCGTTTTTCTCTATATATACCAGCGTTCTTTGCTGTGGAGAAATCACAACCCGTTCGTTCGTTAAAAGATTATTCCTTTCATTTCTGGAATAGGAAAAGACCTTGAGCGTATATTCGCCTGGAATCAATCCCGAAAATATAATACTATTATTGATTGATTCTCTAAAATACATTGGTCCTTTTATCTCTACCTGCACAGGAGTTTTGCTATCATACTCTATCCTTAGACTTCCTGCTCGAACTTCCTGTGCTTGCAAAGATATTACATTAGCAAATAAACTGACCAACAGTGTAAAAAACAATCTTTGTTCCATATTCAATCTTTGTTTTTGATAAAAATACTGAAATTAACAGCACCGTAAATTCTTTTTTGATAAAAAAACGGCAAAGCTGAAAAATCATATTCTTTCGGATGTTCCATAATAAAAATGCTATCAGGATTCATTAAATTCCCTGACAGAACCAATTCAGGCACCTTTGCCAAGTCTTTTAAAGTATAAGGAGGATCGGCAAAAATCACATCAAATGTTTGTTTGCAAGAATTCAAAAAAGTAAAAACATCCCCTTTTATTGCAATAAGATCCTCTGTCTGAAGTTCTTTCTTAACTTTTTGAATAAATGCATGATGAAACGGATCCTTTTCTACACAAATAACCTCTTTGCAACCTCTTGAGAGCAGTTCGAAACCAATACTTCCTGTTCCGGCAAACAAATCCAAAGCAACCGTATCTTCCAAATCAAACAGATTACCTATTACATTGAATATATTTTCTTTCGCAAAATCGGTCGTAGGACGAGCCTTGAAGTTTTTAGGAACCTCAAAACGACGTCTTTTATATATTCCACTGATAATTCTCACTTGTAATTTTTAATATTTAATAGTAATTTTTTCGCCAAGGTTTCCGTCTAATACTGAAATAGGAAAACCATTTCCTCCGTATGTATATGCCTCATTCAAAACACTCGGGACAGGATTCAGGCCCTCATAAACCGATTGTTTTGTTAAATTATTTACACTATTAAATAATTGCTTATCACTTATAGACATTGAAACATTTTCATAAAAATAAACAGAAAACCACTTAGGACAATCAAGCAAGCTAGTTGTTCCTGGATGATTGTCATATTCGTATATTTTTCTTGCTCTCAGCAAACTAGAATTTGAACCATCAATATAAAAATACAGTTTTTCTGCTACCTTTGATCCAGATTCATCTAATACATATCTATGCTCTTGACGATATTCAATATCATTAACTCTCGCTCTTGCTCCTTTTTTAATTACATTCGGATAGCCTTTACTCCCAATTTCAATTGTATCGGTAACTGAATTAGCTGAACCTGTGAATGTAATTTTAACCAAAACTTTCGCACTACCATCCTTTGTAAAATAAATGTTATCTATGCCTCCTATCCCAGCTCTATGGGTGCAACTACATTTTACCAAATCTGCACCGTCATAAGTGAAAGTAATAGATTCTCCTAGGTTTCCATAAACAATCTTAGAAAGTTTATTCCCGTTTACATAAGAATAAACATCAACAACACCATTTTGATATGTAAAAGATGTCGGGAGCCCCACAGAGGTCAAATAATCATTATTATTTGAATCATCATTACAAGCCGAAAAGCCAAAGGGCAACACAAAAATGACAGTAAAAAACAATAAAATTGAAAAACCTTTTTTCATAAAGATAAATTAAATTATAATTCACACAAAGTTAAGCATAAAAAACCAACTGGAATATCCTGAGTTTTAACTTCCAGAAAATGAGCTATTTCCGGAAAATTGACCGGAATAATATTATGAATATATGGTTGAATTTCTTTCATTAAATCAGCTTTCCCTGACTTATCACCTGCAATATAAATATAATCCTTGATCTGATCAAGTTTCAATTGTTTCCATGCAAACAAAATATAATACACAGCATCCTGTATCCGGGAAATCTGAAAACTATTTCCTAAAAGAAAATTCCCTCTTGAAAAGCATAAGATATCTAATCGTTTATCTTCCAGATTAATAATAAATTGAGAGGTATTTAAAGCTTTACTCTTATCGTGAAAATAGGCAATTAATGGCGATAAATGATGAATAAACTTAGCATTAGCCAAAGAACGATTCAAAAATTGATAAATCTCTTCAGGCATTCTATGTAAAGTTACCATTTCCGGCTGGCGGAGTTTTTGAGACAATATTTTCCCGGTGGACTCGGATATATTGAAGTCAAAGAGAGATTTAGAATCTTCCTCCTTATACAAAAATTCCGGAACAAATGTGAATTCAGGATAAGCGTTCACAATATAAACTTTTCGAAAAGAAGAAGCCAAAAATGGGTTGTCAAAGAAAAATTGTTTAAACGACGAAAATGCATCCGAATCTCTTTCTGTGGGGATCTCACAATAAAAATAAGAACTGTCAACCACCGGATCATATAGCGTAAATGAAAACCGGTCAGAAGCGACTTTCAAAGTAAAGATAAGGCGCTCCGGATGATCTGCATCTATGATTTCAGGGAGTTGAATTTTCATTTTCCTATAAGTTATATAGCATTTCTAATCAAATCAACTATTTCATACAAGGTTCGACATAGTAAACATCCTGCAAAAATAGCAAAAAATCATTAACTTTACCGCAAATTAACATAAACCCATGCTGAGTAGCTTCTTTCTTGAAAAAATTAAAAAAAATTTTCCTCACGTACCAACTCCGGAACAGGATATTGCTTTGAGCGAACTCAGCGAATTTATTTTCAGTCAGGATAATGAATCCCTGTTCCTGCTAAAAGGCTATGCCGGAACAGGAAAATCTTCACTTGTCGGTGCAATTGTCCGGACAATGAATGAACTGGAACAAAAATCGGTGTTATTGGCCCCGACAGGACGCGCAGCTAAGGTCTTTGCGTTGTATGCAGGACAAAATGCCTACACCATCCATAAAAAAATTTATCGCCAGAAAATATTCTCTAACGAACCTACCGGTTTTCTTCCGGCGGATAATCTGCATAAACACACTTTATTCATTGTGGATGAAGCCTCTATGATATCTAATGATGGTTTCGATTCATTTGTATTTGGTTCGGGAAGACTCCTCGACGATTTGATTCATTACGTTTACAGTGGCGAAGGCTGCCGACTGATATTATTAGGCGATTCTGCACAATTACCTCCGGTTTCTCAACCGGATAGTCCGGCTTTAGATATTGAAAGCTTAAGAGGATATGGACTACTTGTTAAGAGTATGACGCTGACAAAAATCGTACGTCAGGCTGAAATGTCTGGTATCCTACTGAATGCAACTAATTTACGAAATTCTTTAGTCGAAGAAAAAGTCAGCGTATTCCCTCAAATTATTACCAAAAGCTGTCCCGATGTAAAAATCATTACCGGAGATGAACTGATAGATACTCTGGACGAAGCTTATAGCAGAGATGGCATGGAAGAAACCATCATCATTTCCCGTTCCAACAAAAGAGCTAATATTTTCAATAACGGTGTTCGTAACCGGATTCTTTACCGCGAAGAAGAGCTGTCATCCGGAGATATGCTGATGGTTGCCAAAAACAATTATTTTTGGAATAAAGATGAAAAAAACATCGATTTCATCGCAAATGGAGACCTTATGGAAATTTTGAAAATTCGAAAAGAACAAGAGCTTTATGGCTTCCGATTTGCAGACCTGACGGTTTACTTCCATGACTACGATTTAGAAATGGATCTGAAAGTTCTTATAGACACCCTTCACACTGATGTCCCCAGTTTGACCAAAGAAACTTCCGACCGTCTATTTTACTCTATACTGGAAGATTATGAAAGTATCCCTAGCAAACACGAAAAAATGAAAAAGATGAAAGTTGACCCATATTTTAATGCCGTTCAAATCAAATATGCATACGCGGTAACTTGTCTTAAAGCCCAAGGCGGACAATGGAAAAATGTATTTTTATATATTTCTTATGTCCCGGAAGAATACCTTGGAGTAAACTTCTATCGTTGGCTTTATACTGCGTTTACCCGTGCTACCGAAAGAATTTTTTTAATTAATCCGGCCAAAGAACTACTAGCGTAATAATAAAATTCTTACATTTGTCGCATAAATTCTATTCATACAATGTCTTTTAAGGGTCAAATAGAACAGGGACTGGAACAAATCCAGCAAATGCAAGAGCAATACAGACAGGTGCGCGATTCTGAAATTTTGCCTCTTTCATTTTTCAGTACCGCATACGACACATTGAAAAGTCTGACGATATCTTTGCATGAAATGGAGTCGGCTCAACTAAATGCGATGCAGGCACAATCATCGAAACATGAATCGATGTTTGCCGGAATAAATATGCTTTTGAGAAAGCCGGAACCTGAAATAAACCTGGAAGACTTTGTAAAAGTAGATATCCCGGAAGAGCATCCCACACCAGAAGAACGTCCTGCATCGAAAAAGCAGGAATGTGAAGTGATCGTTTCAAATGCTTTCCTGAATGATGTTCTCAATAAACAACTTGCTACGGATTTGAGGAAAGTTATCAGTCTGAATGACCGTTTTCGCTTTCAAAAAGATTTATTCCGTGGAGATAATGACTTGATGAACGATACTCTTGATCAGTTGAACAGCTTCACATCTCTTAATGATGCTCTGAAGTTTTTAAACGATAACTTTGAATGGAACTGGGAAGAAGAGCCTGCTTCCGACTTCAAAATAATCTTAGAAAAACGATTTTCTTAATTATAACTAACTATGAGCAAATTGTTTATAGTTCCAACTCCTGTCGGCAACCTGGAAGACATGACTTTCAGAGCAATCCGGATACTGAAAGAAGCTAATACTATTTTGGCTGAAGACACCCGCACTACCGGCTTTCTATTAAAGCATTACGAAATACATAATAAAATGCAATCGCATCATAAATTCAACGAACATAAGACCGTGGAATCGATTGCCCAAAGAATTCTTGCAGGAGAAACTATTGCTCTTGTTTCCGACGCCGGTACTCCCGGAATTTCCGACCCTGGATTTTTATTGGTACGAGCTTGTGTAAATGCCGGTGTTGAAGTGGAATGCCTCCCTGGAGCAACCGCTTTTGTGCCTGCACTGGTCAACTCAGGATTCCCAATCGACCGTTTCTGTTTTGAAGGCTTCCTTCCCATAAAAAAAGGGAGAAAAACCCGTTTGGAAGAATTGGCAAAAGAAACACGGAGTATTGTGATCTATGAATCACCTTACCGAATTGTGAAAACCCTGACACAAATGTCTGAAATAATGGGGGAAGACCGAGAAGCTTCTATTTCAAGAGAAATATCAAAATTACACGAAGAAACGGTACGGGGAAACCTGAAAAAGTTAATTTCTCACTTTTCTGCGAACGAACCACGTGGTGAGTTTGTTATTATTTTAGCGCCCGAAAAAAATCAGTAATGAAACAATTTTTGAGAGCTTAATTACGTTATATGTCATAAATTACACTATAAAATTAATTTTGTATGAAAAAGTTAGCATTTTTTTGTTCTGCATTAGTCATCATTTTGTTGGCTTCCTGTTCCGGAAAAAATTCATCTGAATACAAAGCTTTACAAGCTCAAAAAGACTCTCTGGAATTGGCCAGCGCCAGAACCACAGCAGAAATGGACGAACTCCTCAACCTGTTGAATGAAGTAGAAGACAATTTTCAAAGTATCAAATCTGCAGAAAACTATTTGCAGGTACAATCCGCGTCCAGTGGAGACCTGGCCCCCTCTACACGTGAACGTATTCAAAGCGACATGCAATTAATTACGGAAACTCTGAAAAAGAATAAAGATAAAATTTCAGACCTGGAAAAGAAATTGAAAAATTCATCTGTCCAATCCAAACAATTGCAAAACACATTGGAAAATCTTCGTAATCAACTGAGTGAAAAAACAATGGCTCTTGTTTCTTTACAAGAAGAACTTGCTGCACGTGATCAAAAAATCGAAGCTCTAAGTTCCCAAGTTGCAGTACTCGCTACCGATGTACAAGGCCTGCGTGCAGAAACTAATTCTCAACAGGAAACAATTAAACAACAAGATACAGAACTCAATACTGTTTACTATTGTTTCGGTACAGCTAAAGAATTAAAAACTCAGAAAATCTTGGTAGATGGCGAATTAGGGTCTAATTTTAACCGCGATTATTTCATCCGTATCAAAGATGCCAGAAAATTCGGAGAAGTTCCGGTTTATGCTAAAAAAGCAAAATTGATCAGTAAGCACCCTGCCGGCTCATACGAAGAAACGAAAGATAGCTCAGGTAACATTATTTACAAAATTACCGACACTAAAAACTTCTGGAGCCTGACAAAATATTTGGTTATTCAGGTCAACGTATAATTTTCTGTGAAGTATAAAACCCTGTTTATAGATCTGGACGATACGATCTGGGATACTAGTTCGAATGCCAGGGAAAGCATGGAAGAAGTGTATCGGGACTATCGTTTCGATCGCTTCTTCCCTGCTTTTGACGATTATTATGATGTTTATTTGCCTAATAACCTTCATCTGTGGGAGCAATACAGACGTGGTCTTATCTCAAAAAAGGAATTGATCATAGAACGATTATTATTCCCATTGCGGCCTTTCGGCATCCATGATGAAAGCTTTGCAACCGAACTTAATGAAGACTTTTTGAACAGGACCTCTTCCAAAACAAAACTACTACCTAACGCTCTCGAAGTTTTGGAATACCTGTATCCTAAGTATAAAATGTACATCCTTTCCAATGGATTTGAAGAAGTACAATATAAAAAAATCAAGAACTCCGGTCTGGCTCGTTTTTGGGAAGGTGTTATACTCTCTGATGAGATCGGCATTAACAAACCACACCCTGAAATATTCGACTATGCCCTTCAAAAATCAGGCGCTTTAAGAGAAGAAACCCTGATGATCGGAGACAGTCTGGATGCAGATATTAAAGGAGCAAAAAACAGCAATATCGATCAGGCCTGGCTCGACCTTGGAACCGAAAAAATAAATGAGTTTTCCCCTACTTTTCACATACAAACATTGTTAGAATTGAAAGAAATTCTTTAAATTTCTTAATTTTTGTAAAAATACTTACATTCTCAAGCAGAAAAAGCCTAAATATTAATAATTTAGAATAACTTTGATGCCGTTCACTCAAAAAATCACATAATCAATAAATTAATTCTCACATGTCTAACTCTATTTCAAGAAGATCGTTCCTTCAAAAAGGAGGAGTTGCTGCTCTGGGATTAACGGGTCTTTCTGTTATTCCAAGTACGGTTTTGGGTAAAAGTTTTGGAGCTGTCAATAATATAGCTCCGAGTGATAAATTAAACATTGTCGGTGTTGGAGTCGGCGGACGCGGATCTGGTGTCCTCAAAGGTATGGCTAGCCAAAACATCGTTGGACTTTGCGACGTTGATTGGAAATACAGTGAAAATGTATTCAAAACATATCCTAATGCAAAAAGATATTGGGATTATCGCAAAATGTTTGACGAAATGGGTAAATCCATCGACGGAGTCATGGTAGCTACAGCTGACCATACACACGCTATTATTGCGTCAACAGCAATGACAATGGGAAAACATGTTTATTGCGAAAAACCACTTACTCACACTGTTTATGAATCACGTTTGCTGACAAAATTAGCTGCTAAACATAAAGTTGCTACTCAAATGGGTAACCAGGGTAGCTCTGACGAAGGTGTTCGCCAAATTTGTGATTGGATCTGGAATGGTGAAATCGGAGAAGTTCGCAAAGTAGAAGCATTCACCGACCGTCCAATTTGGCCACAAGGATTAAATACTCCTAAACAAGGAGAATGGGTGCCTGATACGCTAAATTGGGATTTATTTACCGGTCCTGCAAAATTAGTTCCCTTCAATTCTATTTATCACCCATGGAACTGGCGTGGATGGTGGAACTACGGAACAGGAGCGCTTGGAGATATGGCTTGCCACATCTTACACCCTGTTTTCAAAGGCTTAAAACTTGGATATCCAACTAAAGTTCAAGGAAGTTCTACACTATTGCTTACTGATTGCGCTCCTACAGCTCAATCTGTTAAATTTACATTCCCTGCACGTACAGCTACCGATGTTAAGAAAGTAAAATTCCCTGAAGTAGAAGTATATTGGTCTGATGGTGGTATCCGTCCGGAAATGCCGCAAGGATGGCCAGCAGGAAAAGACATGAATGACAATGGTGGTTGCGTAGTTTTCCACGGTACTAAAGATACTTTGATTTGTGGTTGCTATGGCGTTCGTCCATGGTTGCTTTCTGGTCGCAAACCAGTTGCTCCGAAAACACAACGCGAAGTGACTGAAGGTCACCAAATGGACTGGGTACGCGCTTGTAAAGAAAGTCCTGAGGCTCGCGTAAAAACAGCTTCTGACTTCAGCGAAGCAGGTCCTTTCAACGAAATGGTTGTAATGGGTGTATTAGGAGTTCGTCTGCAACATTTGCACAAAGAATTGGAATGGGATGGTGTTAACATGCAATTTACCAACATTTCAGATACTGATAAATTCAACATGGTACTTTCAGATGACTTTAAGATTGTTGATGGACACCCATCTTTCAATAAACCTTCTATTGAGATTAATGCTAAATCATTTGCACAAGAATTGATTAAGCATACTTACAGATCAGGTTGGTCATTACCGGCTATGCCATAATTTTCTAAGAAATATTAATGAAGGGCGCATATTCTGTGCCCTTTATTTCAATAAAAATAATTCAGTTTTAAATAAAAAAGTTAGCGATGAAAAAAATTATTTATTCTTTAAGCGTATTAGTTATGGCCGGAATGATTGCATCATGCGGCGGAAACAAAAAAACAGAAACTGCCCCGGTGGAAGAAACTCCAGCTCCAGCACCTCAAACCACAGAAATTAATGTCCCTCAGAAAATTGAAGGAACAGATACTATCCCTGCTTATACAATCATGGAAAGACCTCAGGTTGATCTGTCAAAATTCAAAACCGATACTGCCGGTTATATCGTTTTATTTGACGGTACAAGCCTTGATGGTTGGAGAGGTTATAACAAAGATTCAATTCCAGGAAAATGGAGCATCGTAGATGGTTGCCTGAAATTTACAGGAGCCGGTACAGGAGAAGCTCAAAGTACTGATGGTGGAGACCTTATTTTTGCATACAAATTCAAAAATTTCGAAGTTTCTATCGACTGGAAAGTAGAAAAAGGATCTAACTCTGGTATCTTCTATTTAGCTCAGGAAATTAAAGATCAACCGATCTACATTTCTGCTCCTGAAAGCCAAGTATTGGATAATGTGAACCATGTTGATGCAAAAATGGGAAAAGACGGAAACCGCAAATCTTCTTCTTTGTATGACATGATCCCTGCAAAGCCACAAAATTCTAAACCATTCGGAGAGTGGAATAACACAACAATCACTGTTTTTAAAGGAACTGTTCTGCATGCTCAAAATGGTGAAAACGTAGTTGAATACCACTTGTGGACTCCACAATGGACAGAAATGCTTCAAGCTAGTAAATTCAGCTTGAAAAAATGGCCTCTGGCTTTTGAATTATTGAACAACTGTGGTGGCAAAAATCACGAAGGTTACTTTGGTCTTCAAGATCACCAGGATAATGTTTGGTTCAAAAATATCAAGATTAAAATTCTTGACTAAGAATATTTTAAAAACGGTGAACAGTTTTATGCTGTTCACCGTTTTATTTTCATTTTACAACCATGGATAAGACCGAAGTTCGACAGAAAGCCCAGGAATGTATCCAAATGATTCAAAACACTGATTTTGAAACGTTGGGAATAAGTCAACACAGCTTAGAAAATATACAAAAGCAGCTACCAAACCTTGAATACATCTTTCGTATATACACTGATTCCATCCTCATTTTGCTTAAAAAAGAAAAAGTACAACCCTGGTTTGTCGATTTTGGCGGGGAAAACGGTTTTTTAACTTTGCTACTCAAGACCTTGGGATTCAAAGTGATATACTGCGACAATAATCATCTTTCCATTCAAACAATTACAAAATTAAAGTCAGCCCTGGAAATAGGTCCCGACCATATCGTAGAAGGTTCCAGCGGGGAACTCCTAGCCTATTGTACTTCCAACAAAATTAGACCCAACTATTTGATTGCAACCGACTTAATTGAACATGTTTATGATTTGAATATCTTTTTTGCCGATCTTTATCAGATCAATCCCGGATTCAAAATGATATTCACAACTTGTGCAAATCCATCTAATCCTCACAAAGTAAAGAACTTGAGGAAATTAATGGTCGATGTTGAGAAAAATATATTCGCCCCGATGAGAGAGGGCTTTATTCAAAAAAATTATCCGGATCTTCCTGATAGCGAGATATCTTTTCTTACTAAATCCACTCGAGGGCTTACTTACAAAGAAATTTCAGAAAATATCGACATCTATCTGGAAACCAAACAATTACCTACTGTCCAAATAGACAAATACAACACTTGTGATCCACAATCCGGAAGTTGGGTAGAACGAATACTGCCTTTAAAAGAATATCGTAAAATATTATGGGAGAACGGTTTTAAGTCCGAATTCAAAAAAGGATTTTACAACAAATACCATAAAAAACCGAATAAAACTGTGATAATCAGAGGAATAAACAGAGCTATCAAAATCACTGGATTTGCCGGAAGAGTGATTGCTCCTTTTCTAATAATCAAAGTAATCCCAAAAGGAAAATCATCAGCGATATAACCGCCCTTGATAACTCCCCCGTTCAGCAATCCGACGATTGATTTTTACAGTAAATTCATTGTTTTTTACACCCCAGTCAGGTGCTATCAAGAGATTTTTAGGAGATTGCGAAACAAACCGCTCCAATACAAAACGAGGGTTGAGTCGTTCCATAAAATCAATACATAAATCAATGTATTCATTCAACTCAAACAGATGGAATAGTTCCGGATTTTCATCGAATTGATGCGCCATTTTAGTATTGCGGATCAATTGCAATTGATGCATTTTGATCGTAGTCAACGGCAATTCAGATATTTTTATAGCATGAGAGAGTATCATATCTTTACTCTCGCCGGGTAAACCCAGGATCAAATGGACTCCACACATTAAACCATTTGAGACTGTTCGATTAACGGCATCTACAGCATCTTCATAGCTATGTCCACGATTAATAAAAGATAAAGTTTCATCATTGGTTGACTCTACCCCATATTCTATTAGGACAAAATATTCTTTCGAGATTTTTTGCAACTCATTCAAAAGTGCATCAGGCATACAATCCGGACGGGTTCCAATTATCAAACCGACTACGTCAGGATGCTTCAATGCTTCATGGTATAACTCTAGTAATCTCGAAAGTTCGCCGTAAGTATTGGTATAAGCCTGAAAATAGGCCAGAAACTTCATTTCAGGATACTTGCTTGAAAAAAATTGAATCCCCTCTCCCAATTGTTCGGAGACCGATTTTCCTGAATAGCAATACTCCGGACTAAATGTCTGGTTGTTACAATAAGTACATCCACCCAAACCCTTGGTACCATCCCGGTTTGGACAGGTAAATCCGGCATTTATGGATATTTTCTGGACTTTATAAGGAAAGTGAGTTGCCAGAAAATCCGCAAAATCGTTGTAGGGTTTAGTATTCAAACCGGCCGTATTCACTTTCAATAACCAGTTCTTTTTTATCGGAAGCCTCAACAAAACCGACTATCTGGGCATCAATTCCAAATGATTTTGAGATCTCAATTATTATTGAAGCATATTCTTTAGGCAAATAGATCTCCATCCGGTGACCCATGTTGAATACTTTGTACATTTCTTTCCAATCAGTACCAGACTCTTCCTGAATCAGTTTAAATAACGGCGGAACGGGAAACAAATTATTTTTAGTAATTTTCAAATTCTCGATGAAATGGAGGATTTTTGTTTGCGCTCCTCCCGAACAATGCACCATGCCATGCACTTTATCCCGCATTTGATCTAAAATAGCTTTAATCACCGGAGCATAAGTCCGCGTTGGAGATAAAACCAATTGTCCAGCATTGTAAGGAGTTCCCTCCACTTTATCCGTCAATTTCTTCCCCCCAGAATACACTAAATCAGCCGGTACGGCCGCATCATAGCTCTCAGGGTATAATGATGCCAAATAGTTAGAAAAGACATCATGACGAGCAGATGTAAGGCCATTACTGCCCATTCCTCCGTTATATGCATCTTCATAAGTAGCTTGCCCGAAAGAGGTCATTCCGACAATCACATCGCCTGCCTGGATATTAGCATTATCGATTACATCCGAACGTTTCATCCGGCAAGTTACCGTACTATCCACAATAATCGTACGAACCACATCACCTACATCAGCTGTTTCGCCACCTGTAGGATAGATATTAACTCCGACTTTTTCCAATTCTTCGCAAAGTTCGTTTGTGCCGTTAATGATTGCAGATATCACTTCACCCGGGATCAGGTGCTTATTACGACCTATAGTCGAAGAAAGCAATATATTGTCGGTTGCGCCGACACAAAGCAAATCATCAACATTCATAATCAAGGCATCCTGAGCAATTCCTTTCCAGACCGACAAATCCCCGGTTTCTTTCCAATAAATATAAGCCAGAGAAGACTTAGTCCCTGCGCCATCAGCGTGCATGATATTACAATATTCCGGATCTCCTCCCAGAATATCTGGAATAATTTTGCAAAAAGCTTTCGGAAAAATCCCTTTGTCTATATTCTTGATAGCATTGTGTACATCTTCTTTTGAAGCCGAAACTCCACGCTGGTTATACCGTTGATCGCTCATACCTTTAATCTGTTATTTGACTGCAAAGTAACACTTTTTTTTGAAGATACGAAAATATCACTAATTTTGTAAGTTGTATGAGATGGGAAAAATTATTATCGGACAAACGCTTCGGCATGGAATCTTACCATGATGAAGCAAAGCGTGAACGCACTGATTTTCAGCGGGATTACGACCGACTCATCTTTTCTGCTCCTTTCAGAAGATTGCAAAATAAAACTCAGGTGTTTCCGCTGCCCGGAAGTATTTTTGTACATAACAGACTGACTCACAGTCTAGAAGTTGCCTGCGTAGGACGATCTCTCGGAGATATTTGCGGAAGACAGTTATTTAAGTCTTCCAAGCAAGAATGTGCAGCTTTACTAGAAATGGGATCTATCGTTTCTGCGGCGTGTCTGGCCCACGATTTAGGGAATCCTCCATTTGGCCATTCCGGAGAAAAAGCAATTTCAACGTATTTTTCCGAGGGAAACGGGAAAGATTGGATCAGTGAATTACAATTACAGGGAGAACGCATTTCCGATTTTACTCATTTTGAAGGAAACGCTAATTCATTGCGCTTATTAACCCATCAATTCAACGGTAGAAGAAATGGAGGATTCGCAATGACCTACTCCACTTTATCTTCGATTGTCAAATATCCTTATACTTCACTCAGTTGTGATCCGAAAAAGGGAAAATTCGGTTTTTTCTCTTCGGAAGAATCTGATTATCAAAAAATTGCAGATGAATTAGGACTAATAAAAGTAAGTGAAAATCCGATTCAATATGTTCGCCACCCCTTGGTCTATCTGGTGGAAGCTGCCGATGATATTTGTTATCAGATCATGGATATTGAGGATGCTCACAAACTCAAGCT
This sequence comes from Bacteroidales bacterium, assembly GCA_031554915.1. Lineage (GTDB taxonomy): Bacteria > Bacteroidota > Bacteroidia > Bacteroidales > Azobacteroidaceae > BNXB01. Next base: position 24,662 of record JAVBUX010000174.1, read on the forward strand.
CTTATCTACAGAAGAATGTATCGAACTGATGCTGAACTTCTTATCTGAAAAAAAGAAAAACAGAGCATTGAATATCATGGGCATGGTGGACGATAAAAACGAAAAAATCGCCTATCTTCGTTCTTCGGTAATTGGCTTATTAATCGATGAATGTAGCCGTGTATTTATCGAAAACGAATCTGATATTCTACAATGCAAATTTGAAAAATCTTTGATAAAATACATTGGAGAAATTCCAAAATTGGCTTACGAAACCTGTTCAAAAACGGCTGTAGAAAAGATTTATCGTTCCCAAATCGTTGTGGATATTGAACTGGCCGGATTCCGGATTATTGGATTTCTACTTGATTGTCTGCTTGATGCCGTTCGTAATCCTGGGAAAAAATATTCCGAATTACTAATTGAACGAATTCCTGAACAATACGAAAAATCAAATGTTAGTGACTATACAAAAACACAAGCTGTAATAGATTATATCTCAGGAATGACAGATATTTACGCCCTGGATTTGTACCGCAAAATCACGGGTATGAGTCTGCCTTCGCTATAAAATTTATACGATGAAACGATTTCTGATATTATTAATTACGATTATTGGTGTTGCAACAATTGCAAATGCCGGTTCATATACTGTCCAAGACATACCTAACGATCACTTGAAAGATGCACGGGATTACACGACAAATCCGAATGGAATCATTTCGGATCAAGCTGAACAACTAATCAATAATATGCTTACAGAATCAGAATCATACGCTACTGCCGAAGTGGCTGTTGTACTTCTCAACTCTATCGGCTATGATGACATTAATGATTTTGCGACTAAACTTTTCAAGCACTGGGGACTTGGAAAAAATGAAAAAAACAACGGTTTACTATTTCTTCTGGTTGAAGATCAAAGAGAAATGGTTTTCCGCACAGGATCAGGAATGGAAGGTATATTTCCGGATGTAATCCTCTCCCGAATTATTCGAAATGATATTTCTCCCGAATTAAAAAGAGGCAATTTTGATGCCGGAATCATTGCCGGAATATCCAAGGTCTGCGAAATAATGAAAAATCCGGAAGTCGCTCAGGAAATTATGCAGAAAGAAAAAGAGAAACAGAACGAAAATATCAAGAAGATAGCCTATATCTATTTGAGTATCAGTTTTATTGTCTTCCTTTTATTTTTCATTTCAGCAATACAAATCCTAAGATCTCAAAAAACAAATCATATAAAATGTTTGAAACTGCAGGATTGGAATACCGGAACAATCATTTGTTCTATTATTTTCTTTGCACCTATGCTACTATATCTTTTTTTTCACTTCATAACCATTAAATACCTACGAAACACACCTATTAATTGTCCAAATTGCGGACATAAAACGCACAAACTAAGCGAACAGGAGGAAGATCCATATTTAACTCCTGCACAGCAAAGCGAAGAAACCATTAATTCTGTCGATTATGACGTTTGGCTTTGCGACAACTGTCACAACAAGGAAGTTCTAGCCTACACTAAACCTTCGATATACTCTGTCTGTCCGCATTGTAACGCCAAGACTTATTTCCTTTCAGACGATAACGTACTACAACAAGCCACAACTTTGCACAAAGGACAAGGTCAAAAAACGTATTTCTGTAAGAATTGCCATTCAACCGATTTGATGAAGTATATCATTCCAATGATCATCATCTCAAGTGGCAGTAGCAGAGGTAGTTCCTGGGGTAGTGGAAGTAGCTTCGGCGGTGGTGGTTCTTGGGGAGGTGGGAGTACCGGAGGCGGTGGAGCCAGCGGAGGATGGTAAATCTTAAACCCCAAAAGAGATACCCATCCGTTTTCCCTGAATTATCAAATCATGATCGGAAGTTACCAATTTCAATTTACCTGCAACTTCTTCCAATGGCAATGAAGTAATTTTACCCTCTTGCATGGAAACCATACGCCCGAATTGTCCTTTTGCAATCAATTCGGTAGCATGCCCTCCCAAACGGGTAGCAAGATTACGGTCGAACGCAGACGGACTACCCCCTCGTTGCACATAACCGAGTACAGTTTCCCGTGTTTCAATTTTGGTCATACGCTCAATCATCTGAGCAATATAGGCAGCCGGACGTTTTTCACCTTCAATTTCAAGGCCCTCTGCAATCGCAACAATAGAGTAAGGTTTATCCCGTGTAGCTCTTGCCTCAATTGCTGCATTTACTATATTGATATCGAATCCAAGCTCCGGAATAAGGATAACATCAGCGCCTCCGGCCATTCCGGCATACAAAGTAATCCAACCGGCATGATGACCCATCAGCTCTATTACCATTGCACGTTTATGAGAACTGGCCGTTGAATGTAGGCGATCAATGGCTTCAGTAGCAATATCAACCGCAGTATCAAATCCAAAAGTCACATCAGTGCCCCAAACATCATTATCGATCGTTTTAGGAATTCCTATCACATTTAATCCCAATTGAGATAATTGAAAAGCTGTTTTTTGCGTACCATTACCACCTATACACACCAGGCAATCCAATCCCAAATTATTATAAGCATCCAAAATAACCTGAGGTTTTTCCTCTCCTTCCGAATTAAGTATTTTTTTGAAAGGTTTTTCCCGGGATGTCCCTAAAATAGTACCTCCCAAATTAAGAATTCCGGACAAAGCCTCATTATCAAGAGAAATTATATCATTTTCATTTTGGCTCAAAAGTCCTAAAAAACCACTTTTGATACCGACAACCTCCATACCAAAGTGCGTTATGGCTGTTTTTCCGACACCACGAATCGTAGCATTGATACCTGGACAATCTCCTCCGGATGATAAAATTCCTATTTTCATATAATCTAAAATTAACAGACTCCGTCATTTTGAACATCGAGAAAAATCTGATGAGATTTCTCACTATATTCGAAATGACGGAGCTATATATGCTTTTACCTTATTATTTCTGAGATTCCAAATTTTCGTCGATCACTTCAATTTTCTTGACGATTAAACCAAGTTCTTCCTTCAAGCTTTCAATTTTGTGATTCATTTCCTTCATTAAACCGCCTCCACCTTTGGAAGATACAGACAAAAATCCGATGTTATTTTCATAAGTCTGAATATCACTCTTAAGACGATCATAAGTTCTCATTAGTTTTTCACGCTCTCCAAACAATTTATTTTTAGACTTGTCGCCTGAATTTACGATATCACTCAGATTTGATTTGAAGGATTGTAATCGACGATCAGATTCTTCTACTTTCAATCGGTCAAACTGTTTATCGACAGCTTCCCTGTATTCTTTATAAATTTTGTCTTTATCACGGAAAGGAACATGCCCAATTGCATTCCACTCTGTAATGACTCCACGCACAATAGCAATTGCTTCTTTGCTATCAATCGTTTCATCAATTTCTTTCAGCTTCTTAATCAATTCTTTCTTCAGTTTCAAATTTTCAGCCTCTTCAGATTTCTGAGAAGAAAAATGTGCTCCTTTTTGCTCGAAAAAATAGTCACAAGCCGCAATAAAACGCTTCCAGATTATGTCAGAATGTTTGCGAGAAACAGGACCAATTGTTTTCCATTCTTTTTGTAAAGCAATCAGTTTATCCGTTGCTTCCTTCCATTCCTGGCTATCTTTCAAAGCCTCAGCCTTTTCACACAAAGTTTTTTTCTTTTCATAATTGGCTTCCATTCCTTCTTTAATACCTTTGTAGAAATCGCTTTTCTTTTGGAAGAAGGTATCGCAAGATGCACGGAAACGTTCAAATATCTTTACATTGCTTTTTTTAGGAGCAAAACCAATTGTTTTCCATTTTTCCTGAAGCTCAAGTACCCGTTTATTTTGTTCGTCCCATTCTTTGAAAGTTGTTAATTTAGAATAGTCCAAAGCTTCCATTTCCTCACAAATTGCTGTTTTTTCATCCAAGTTACGTTGTTCCAGCGAACGTAAACCTTCAAAATGATCCTGGTGCTTCTTATTCACCACTGTTGAAGCTTTTTTGAATCGAGACCAGACCTCTTCGCGCAATTCCTTCGCTACCGGACCGATTTCCCTCCATTCCTGATGAAGATTTTGTAATTGATAAAATGCCGAAACCACATCACTTTCCTCGTCCAAACGTTCTGCAGCCTCACAAAGCGTAATCTTCAATTCCAAATTTTTCTTGAAATCATAGTCGCGCATTTCATTGTTGATTTTCAACAAATCATAGAATTTTTCACTATAATGCTGATATGCTTTCCACAGGTCGTTAACACTGGCTTGTGGTACTTGTTTGATGTCTTTCCATTGTTGCTGTAAACGACGAAATTCATTATATACCTTATAAAAATCGTCCTGGCTCTCAATAAGACTCTTTAATTCTTCAATGATTGCCTCTTTTGCTTTCAGGTTCTTTTCTTTAACCTTCTCACTTTCAGCAGCCAACAACGCTCTTTTTTCGCGGAAAGCCTGTAGTTTTTCTTTGAAACTATCTTCAAGTTCGTCATTTGGAGCTACAAACTCAGCTTCCTCACCTCCATTTTCAATAAACGCTTTCTTCGCGGCTTCAGTTTCCACCCTTTTTTGTTTATAGAACGATTGTTTTAACGCATCAATTTCCGCTTTTACCTTTTCATTGGCAGGCTGATCGACAACAGCCCCCAAGCGCTCTACAATTTGTTCTTTTGATAACTTATCCGATTGTTCGGCAAAATCATTTACCTCTGATTCAATTGCTTCAGAATCAGCCTCGTCCGGAGTACTTGTTTCCATGGAAACAGCCTCGTCATCCAAAATATTCATTGGAATTTCGGGTTCAACTGTCTCTACCACTGTTTCAGGAACAGCTTCCGGCTCCTTCTCCGGTTCAGAGATTTTTACTTCCGGAGTTTCGGCTTCAGGAACAGGAACTACAGATTCTGATTTTTCTTCTTGATTTTCAACAGTAGGAAATTGTTCTTCCTGTCCAAGAGAATTCACTGGGTTACTTTCTTCAAACATGTTTTCATTCGCAACATGTTTTGGATCGAGAGGTTGATTCATAGCGCAACAATTTTCAATTTATGTCCGTCAAAACTATTTTGACCTACAAATTAAGTAAAAATAAATGAGAATTCCTTATCTATCGGCAAAAATTTAAGATTATTCGACCGCTTCTTTCCAATCTCCATACTTTTTGATCAGATTGATCAGGCTTTCAACAGCTTCTTCTGCCGGAATATTTTTCTCTATACATTCCTTTCCTTTATATAGGCTGATCTTTCCGGGACCAGCTCCAACATAACCATAATCAGCATCCGCCATTTCTCCGGGACCATTGACTATACAGCCCATAATTCCGATTTTCAATCCTTTAAGATGACTTGTTGCCGCTTTGACTTTTTTAATGGTCGATTGCAAATCAAATAAAGTGCGTCCACAGCTCGGACAAGAAATATATTCAGTTTTAGTTATCAGACGACCTGTTGCCTGTAATATTCCATAGCTAACCGACTTCAATTCATCAGAAGAAATTCCGGAAGAAGTATTTTGAAGCCAAAGGCCATCTGCAAACATATCTAAAAAGAAGACACCACAATCCATTGCAGCTTTCAGTTGTAAAGACTCAATATCTTTCTCATTATAAATACGTTTGATAATTACAGGGTTATCAATACCTTCACTATATAACCGATGAATAAACGCTTTTTGTTCTCCAATGGAAAACAGGTGATTACTTGTAACAATAATTACAGTAGCCTTATCTTGTTTAACAAATGATAATAAACTATCATTCAATTCGTTATAATTCAATTCCAGAAATTTTGGGATTGAATCACATTGCTGCCAATCTTTAATCTGTTTGAAGGTGAATAAAGGAAAAAGCGGGCTTTCAATAACTACAAGAGGATTTCCGCCACCAAATTTACCAATAGCAAAAGAGCTTCGTTTTTCCGGATCGAATGGGTTATAACCTGCAAAATTAGCCCCCGAAATAGTCGGGTGACCGTTTTTTTCATTTACATAATCAACTATTTTTCTACAAACAGGAATTTCCAATTCAGGATCTTCACTTAAAGAGACACGGATTGTATCTCCAATGCCTTCCATCAGCAAAGTACCAATACCTACTGCCGATTTAATTCTTCCGTCCTCTCCGTCTCCCGCCTCGGTAACTCCCAGGTGTAAGGGGAAAACCATCCCTTCTTTTTCCATACAGTACACTAATAAACGCACCGTACGTACCATGACAGAAGTCATAGAAGCCTTAATAGACAAAACAACATCGTAAAAATCTTCCACAACACAAATTCTCAGGAATTCCATACACGATTCGACCATCCCCTGTGGTGTGTCTCCGTACCTGGACATGATTCTGTCGGACAACGAACCATGATTCACTCCGATGCGAATCGCAGTATGATGTTCTTTACAAATATTCAGGAAAGGCACAAATCTCTCCCGGATTTTTTCTATTTCAGCAGCATACTCTTCATCAGAATACTCAAATCTTGCGAACGTTTTTACAGGATCGACATAATTTCCGGGGTTAATCCGAACTTTTTCAACCGTTTGAGCAGCATGGTCTGCTGCTTTAGGGTTAAAATGAATATCTGCAACCAAAGGAGTTGTATAGCCCTGAAGACTCAGCTGTTCCCGAATATTTTTCAAATTTTCGGCTTCGCGAACACCCTGCGCTGTAAGCCGAACATATTCTCCTCCAGCCTGAACAATACGGATACACTGAGACACACTGCTTTCGGTATCCATGGTTGACGTATTGGTCATCGATTGTAACCGTATCGGATTGTTACCTCCTAACGGAACATTACCGATGTTCACAACTGATGATTGACGACGCTTATAATTAAATAAATCCATAAAATATTGAGAATTAAGATTCCCACCATAAACCAAGCCCTATTATTTTGAACATAGCGAGAAATCTAAACACAATCGTTATTAGATTTCTCGCTATACCTGAAATGACGGGGTTCCCTTATTATGGGGAAATACATTAGTTCGTCTTAAACTTATATTTCACAGAAGAAAGTTCATTATTTGCCTGAACAATCTTCATTTTCAGATCCTCTTTATGAGTTACCAGTTTTGCCTGTAACTCTATACTTTCCGTAGCAAGCATCTGGACAGCAAGTATTGCCGCATTCATCGCCCCATTAATACCTACGGTAGCGACAGGAATACCCGGAGGCATCTGAACAATTGCAAGTAAAGCATCCATCCCGTCCAGTGAAGAGTTGATAGGTACTCCAATCACCGGCAATGTAGTCATGGAAGCAATAACTCCCGGAAGATGAGCAGCCATTCCGGCAGCAGCGATAATCACTCTTATGCCGCGATTTTTAGCTGTTTTTGCAAAATCTTCCACTTCGGCAGGAGTCCGGTGCGCAGATAATGCATGCATTTCAAAAGGAATTTCAAAATCATCAAATATCTTTGCCGCCTTTTCCATGACCGGAAGGTCGGAAGTACTTCCCATGATAATACTTACAACAGGTGTCATTTTCCTACAAATGTTTTATAATCTGCAGCAGAAAGCAATCCATTAGCCTGAGTTGCCTCTTCTACTTTTACTTTAATGATCCAACCTTTTCCATAAGGATCCTGATTAACTAATTCAGGTTGATCTTCTAAAGATTCGTTTACTTCAAGAACCTCTGCAGTAACAGGCATTAAAAGATCAGAGACTGTTTTCACAGCTTCAATAGATCCAAAGACTTCATTTTGGCCGATTGTTTCTCCGACAGTGTCAACATCAACGAAAACGATTTCGCCTAATTCACCTTGTGCATAGTCTGTGATGCCTACATAAGCGGTTTCTCCCTCTAAGCGGATCCATTCGTGATCCTTTGTGTACTTCAATCCTTCTGGAAAATTCATGATAAATTAATATTTATGGTTATTAATATTTTGAGGGCGGAAAATATTCTGCCCCTACATTTGTTATATTTCTTTCCTCAAACGTGCAACCGGGATCCCTAATTGTTCCCTATATTTTGCAATTGTCCTTCTTGCAACCTCATACCCTTTACATTTCAACTCACGCACCAAGGCATCATCTGTAAGAGGTTTATTTTTATCTTCATTTTCGATACAAGTTTTCAGGATCGCTTTCACTTCCCTGGTAGAGACTTCCTCTCCTGCTTCATTATGCAAAGATTCGGAGAAAAAGTACTTTAACGGATAAATTCCATAGTTCGTTTGAACGTATTTACTGTTACTTACCCTGGAAATTGTCGAGATATCATAACCGCTAAGTTCCGATACATCTTTAAGAATCATTGGTTTGATATCCAAATCCTCTCCCGAAAGAAAAAAATCGTGCTGCAATTCCAGAATTGCCATCATTGTTCCTTTCAGTGTATTTTGTCTTTGCTTGACTGCATCTATAAACCATTTTGCAGAATCCAACTTCTGTTTAACAAAAAGCAATGCTTCCCTCCGGTCTGACGATTGATTCTTTTTATTCCTTGAATAATCATCAAGCATTTCCTGGTATTCACGATTAATCCGTAGTTCCGGAATATTTTGATGCGGCATACTAAAAACAAGTTCCCCATTGATAGCTTCCACCAAAAAATCCGGATTAATTTGAGACATCTTCGTCTCCAGATTACTTTCCCAAGCGCTCCCGGGCTTAGGACTCAACAACGTAATTTCTTTCATTACATCTTTCAAATCATCTTCACTAATATTCATCCCCTTCAATATTTTCTCAAAATGTTTTTTGGAAAATTCATCAAAATAGTTTTCCAAAATTTCACAGGCATTTTCTCTTGCCTGATTCGATGTTTTTCGTCTAAGTTGCAATAATAAGCATTCTTTCAAATCTGCAGAAGCAACTCCCGGAGGATCAAACTCCTTAATAATCTCCAAAACCTTTTCAATTTCAGATATCGGCACATCTACCCCATATTGAAATGCCAAATCATCAGAAACAGCGCTCAAGTCACGTCTCAAATAGCCATCCTCATCAATATTTCCAATCAGATATTCTCCTATTCTGAATTGTTCTTCCGTAAGAGATCTCAACTGTAATTGGTCTAACAGGTATTCCTGAAAAGATTCAGATTCAGAATATGGAATATCATCTTTTTGATTTTCTGATGAATAGTTGTTTTGATGAAATTTATAATCAGGAATATCATCTTCACTTAAATAATCTCCAAGGACTATATCCTCTTCCGATATATTACCTTCGTCATTCGAATCAAACTCATCTGCAGTCCGTTCATCTTCCGATCCAGACGAAAAATCATCTGCTTCTTCCAAAGCCGGATTTTCCTCCAACTCCTGATCTATCCTGTTTTCAAGCTCAATAGTATTGAGCTCCAACATTTTAACCTGCTGGATCTGTAACGGAGATAACTTTTGCTGTAATCGTTGACTTAGTTGTTGCCTGATCATTTTAGGATATAAAAAACTTTGCTATTAAAAAACAGTGCAAATATAAAAATTGTTTTTCTAATATCTAAAACTACTACCCCCTAAAAACTCTCTCAATAACGAAGTATTAGGTAATTCGTTGATATCTATATAAACAAAATATTTCAAAAACTTCAACAAACGGTAAGCTTCAGCATACTCCGGATCACGAGGCAGGACTTCCGACAAAATAGGTTCCGCATATTTTCTGAGAACAGCTAACTCATACAACATCGCAGAATTAAACATCGCATCGGCTTCTTCCTGATACGGGAAAATCCATTTGTCTTCACCTTTGCGTACACTTGCCCAACGGGAAATTGTTTCTTTAGCCGAGTACTTACGGAACTGATAATCCCTGACAATACGTCGGATAAGACGATTATCGGTTGTAGGGATCCAGTTATGATCATCCAAAGCAATAGTCGTCAAAGCAGAAACATATATTTTATAAGTAGCAAAGGATTCTATTCCCGGTAATAATTCAGGATTCAATGCATGAATTCCTTCCATAACTAAAACCGAATTTTCCTCCATCTTAATTGTGTTACCCTTATAAATTCTCTGGCCTAAAGTAAAATCATAAGTAGGCAACGCAACTTCTTCTCCTGCCAGAATTTTTTTCAAATCAGAATTAAAAAGGGGCAGATCAATTGCATAAAGCGATTCATAATCATATTCACCGGACTCATCCAGTGGAGTATCAACGCGATTAACATAATAATCATCGAGAGAAATCGCTATCGGACGAATAGTATTTGTCATCAACTGCACTTGAAGGCGCTTACAAAACGTCGTTTTCCCTGAAGAAGAAGGGCCAGATATCAATACAATCCGGACTCCATTCTCATATTTTTTTGCAATTTCATCTGCAATTTTTGCAATTTGTTTTTCTTGTATTGCTTCAGCGACCTTAACCAAAGTGGGAGTAGATCCGGATTCGTGAGTACGGTTTAAATCTCCCGCATTCGACATACCGAGTACCCGTTGAAATTTCAGATGCTCCTGAAAAACAGTCATCATCTTTTCCTGCCTTACAAATGGCTGTAATTCCGCAGGGCTTTCCATATTTGGAACTCGTAATAACAATCCTCCATTTAGTTTTTCCAAACCAAAAAGGTAAACCCAGCTGGTATCAGGCAATAATGATCCGTAATAATGATCAATATGTCCATCCAATACATTATAAGTACTATAAACTTTGCCTACAGTCTCAAGTAAGATGGCTTTATCTTCCATATTATGCTTACGGAACAACTTCACAATCTCGGCAGTTTGCCCTGAACGTGTCTCGAAAGGAAGAGCCATAGCTACAATTTCCTGCATTCTAATTTTCAGGCTGGCAACATCCTCTTCTGCAATCGGCCTGTCTAAAGCCAAAGCACAATAATAGCCCTTTGAAACCGGATGTTCAATAAATATTTTAGTTCCGGGATATAAATCATCAACTGCTTTTGACAAAATGAAACAAAGAGAACGCACATACGCTCTCATTCCGGATAAATCACTCACATCAAAAAAGCCAACATCTTTAGATGTATAGCAGCGAAACTTCAGATTTTCGGTTTTATTATTAACTCTGGCTCCGGCTAATTGATATGGGAGTTTCACCCCCATTGCATCGTATATTTCTAACAAAGAAACTCCAGGCTCAAAATTTTGATATTTTTTTGTGTTTTTACAATAAATTCTAACCTTTTCCTCCATAAATTTTTTCTCAAAATGTTAAAATGAGTGATTGTGATGACAAAAATACGAAAAAAAACGGATAATCATTACAATTGTGTCATTTAAAGAATTACTTTTGCATCGTTTTCTAACGTAACGTATAATAACATATCAAATTAAAACATGGACAAAATCAGTTATGCATTGGGCTTAAGTATTGGAAATAACTTTAAATCATCCGGTATTAACAGCTTAAATATAGAAGATTTTAAAAAAGGAGTTGAAGATGTTCTTAAAGGAAATGATCCTCAATTAACTTACGATGAAGCAAAGAAAGTAATCAATGATTTCTTTACAAAATTGCAGGAAGAAAAAGGGAAATTAAATAAAAAAGCAGGAGAAGAATTTCTTCGGATAAACAAAGAAAAGGCTGGAGTTGTTACTTTGCCGAATGGTTTGCAGTACCAAATCCTGAAAGAAGGAAATGGACCGAAACCAAAAGTAAGCGACAGTGTCAAATGCCACTATCAGGGAACACTGATCGATGGACGGGAATTCGACAGTTCTATCAAACGCGGACAACCTGCAACATTCGGTCTGAGTCAGGTAATTCCGGGATGGACGGAAGCTCTTCAACTGATGCCTACAGGTTCTAAATGGAAACTTTTCCTCCCGTCAGAACTGGCTTATGGTTCTCATGGTGCCGGAGAAATGATAGAACCGGACAGTGCCTTAATTTTCGAAGTAGAATTATTAGAAATAGTATAAATTTTATAAATCGTTTAAAGTAATGAAAAAGTTATTAGGTTTCGCAGCTACATTTGTGGCCGTATCTGTTATTGTAGCTCTAACATCCTGTTCAGCTCAAACTCCAAAAGCACAGTTAAAATCGGATGTTGATTCTCTTTCTTATGCCATAGGAATAGCTCAAACAATGCAAGGGTTGGATATGTACCTGTCACAACTGGGTGTTGACTCAACAAATATGGCTGATTTTATAAAAGGTGTAGAAGAGGGTTCTAAATTTAATCCGGAAAACAAAAAAGAAGCTGCCCGTGCTGCCGGTTTGCAAATCGGACAAATGATTGTTCAACAATGGGTTCCTGGAATGACTCAACAATTTTTCGGAAATGATTCTACAATGAAAATCAACAAAGAAAGTATTGTTGCTGGTTTTATCGCCGGAGCTACAAATAAAGGATTGTTGATGACCAAAGAAGAGGCTCAGACTTTCACTACAACCAAAGGTGAAGAAATTCGCGAAAAAGCAATGGAAAAACAATATGCAGAAAAGAAAGCTGCTGACTTGAAATGGTTGGAAGACAACAAAACAAAAGAAGGAGTTCAAGTTACTGCCAGCGGACTTCAATATAAAGTTGTAAAAGAAGGAACAGGTCCAAAACCAACTAGTGCTGACAAAGTTAAAGTTCATTACATAGGAACAAAAATCGACGGATCGAAATTCGACAGTTCAGTTGACCGTAACGAACCATTCGAATTCAGCCTAGGTGGTGGTGTTATCCCAGGATGGATCGAAGGAGTTCAATTGATGAACGTAGGCTCAAAATATATTTTCTACATTCCTTACACCCTGGCTTATGGAGTACAAGGTCATCCAGGAAGCATAGACCCATACTCTACTCTTATTTTTGAAGTAGAATTACTTGAAATCGTGAAGTAAAAAAACTTCCGACCCAGATTTGATACATACTTATGGAAAAAATTGACAAATTAGACCGTAAAATTTTAGAGATCATCTCTCAAAATGCACGCATACCTTTCAAAGATGTTGCAGAGGTTTGTGGTGTGTCAAGAGCTGCTATCCACCAACGGGTACAGAAAATGATCGAAATGAAAGTGATCATCGGATCGGGCTACCACATTAATCCTAAAGTATTAGGATACAACACCTGTACTTACATCGGTGTGAAACTTGAAAGAGGCTCCATGTATAAAGACGTGGCTCCCGAATTTGAGAAAATTCCTGAAATTGTGGAATGTCATTTCACTACCGGTCCATACACGATGTTGATTAAGCTGTTTGCTCGTGACAATGAACACCTCATGGAGCTATTGAATGGTCGCATTCAGGAAATTCCGGGAGTAATTTCAACAGAAACATTGATCTCTCTCAGACAAAGCTTCAAACGAGAAATTCCTGTTGTAAAGACAGTTTAAGAAAAAAAAGAGAGTGCCTGCAGATATTATTCTTCGGGCACTTTTTTTATGCGGTTAAATAATGTTGCTTTTTTGGAGATTCAATGAATAGTATATACCTTTGCCTCAATGACAAACAGGTTTTTAACATATTTAATTTTGTTATTTCCAGCACTTTATTCGTGTTCTAAAGACAATTCGGAGATTCGTGTTGCCTGCGAACGGAATCCAAAGGGAGATTATCTTCTTAAGTGGGAAACTTACCCTCCCATTGAAGGAGCATTGAAAATATATCAATCTGCTGATCCTGAAAAATTTAGCAGCCAAGCTATTGTTACAGATCTGGATATAAAATCAGGATATACTATCATTCCATCCAAATTCTTGGAACCGCGTCAATATTTTAAACTTGTTTTTAATAAAAACCACTCTGTTATCACAGCCGAAAGAGTCCTGCAAACTGATGGTATTTTTAATTTCAGGGATATTGGCGGTTATTACGACAAAAATAAAATTCAAATTAAATGGGGGAAATTATATCGCTCCAGCTCAATGCATCTCCTCTTACCCACAGATATTGAACTATTAAATGAATTAAAAATCAAATCATTAATTGATTTGCGATCAGACAGAGAAATTGATATTGCCCCTCCTAAATACAGAACATCTCACGTTTTTAACATACCTGTCAAAAGTGGAAATCTTAATTCATATATCAATAAGATTACCTTTGAAGAAATGAAAAGGGGCGACATCCTGATCGCATTACAAGACGGGCAGATAGAAATGCTGCACAAAAATACTGATCAGCTCATACGCATTTTTGATGTTTTACTGGAAAAAAACAACTATCCTGCTATCATTTACTGCAATTGGGGAAAAGACAAAACCAGCCTGGTTATTGCCTTGGTATTATCAGCATTGGACGTCCCATACGAACAAATACTACAGGACTATATGTTATCCAATACTTATACCAACTTCTACCAACTCGTTCCTGATGGAGATCTCTACCCTCCTCTGGTTCAAGAAGGATTGACTGTTTTGTTTAGTTCGCATGAAGAGATATTGGACTATGTTTTCGAAGAAATTAACAAAGAATATGGATCTGTAACCAATTATCTGGAAAAAGAATTACACTTGACAAGTAAAAAACGGGAACAACTGAAGAATTTATTACTTGATCAAGACTCTGAATAAAATAAAACAATTACCTTTGCGACAATTTTATAATAAACATCAAGCTTGAAAACATTTGAAGAATTAGGAGTTGCCCCAGCCATTATCAGGGCAATCAGTGAAATGGGTTATGAGTCACCCATGCCGGTACAAGAAGAAGTGATTCCTTATTTACTCGGCAATGATAATGAAGTAATTGCTTTAGCTCAAACAGGAACCGGAAAAACTGCTGCTTTCGGATTGCCAATACTCCAACGGATAGACATAAAAAATGCTCAACCACAAGCAGTTATTCTTTGCCCTACCCGGGAATTATGCCTCCAGATAGCTGATGATTTGAATGATTACTCCAAATACATCGACGATCTAAAAATTTTACCTGTATATGGGGGATCCAGCATAGAAAGCCAGATCAAAACACTTCGCCGTGGGGTGCACGTTGTGGTAGCCACTCCTGGAAGATTGATAGATCTTATCAATCGAAAAACAGTTGATTTACAGAATGTTAGAAATGTCATCCTGGATGAAGCCGACGAAATGTTAAACATGGGATTTTCTGAAAGTATTGATGCAATACTCGAGGTCGTTCCTGAAGATCGCAATATGCTTCTGTTCTCAGCAACAATGCCTGTAGGAATAGCTAAGATTACAAAAAAATACATGCGCTCTCCAAAAGAAATCATCATTGGAAAGAAAAATGAGGGAGCCAAAAATGTACGCCATATTTATTATATGGTGAATGCAAAAGATAAATACCTGGTATTAAAACGAATAGCCGATTATAATCCCAATATTTACGGAATTATTTTTTGCCGCACTAAAAAAGAAACTCAGGAAATTGCAGATTTGCTGATCAAAGATGGTTATAATGCAGATTCTTTGCATGGAGACTTATCTCAGCAACAACGCGATTATGTAATGAATAAGTTCAGAATCAGAAACTTACAATTATTAGTCGCAACAGATGTCGCGGCCCGGGGATTGGATGTGGAAGACCTGACACATGTTATCAACTATGGACTTCCTGATGACGTAGAATCTTACACTCACCGAAGTGGACGTACAGGACGGGCAGGAAAAACAGGTACTTCTATTGGTATCATCCACCTGAAAGAAAAACATAAAGTCCGTGAAATTGAAAAAATTATCAACAAAACATTCGAACAAGGTGAAGTACCTACCGGTAAACAAATTTGCCAGAAACAATTATACAGTTTTGTAGATAAAATAGAAAAAGTTAAGGTTAATGAAGATGAAATAGCTGAAATCATGCCTTCCATCTATAGGAAGCTTGATTGGTTGGACAAAGAAGATGTTATCAAACGTTTAATTTCAATCGAATTTAACCGGATGATCGATTATTATCAGGATGCTAATGACATTGAAGCTCCTCAGGAAAGAGAAAGATTTGAGAAAAGAGGCCGAGAAAACAGAGACAGCCGAGAAAGTCGAGGCGGTTTCGGAAGAAAAGGTTCGGGACAAGCCTCAGAAAAAGGTTTTTCACGCTTATTCATCAACGTTGGAAAAATGGATGGAGTAAGACCTCCTGAACTCATAGGTTTACTGAATGATCATGTTCCCGGTAAAATGGTGGAGATTGGCCGTATCGACCTGATGAAAAATTTTTCATTTTTCGAAGTACGAAATGAAGACAGAGATCGTGTCGTCAAATCTTTGCACAGAATAAATGCATTCGATAGAAAATTAGCAGTCGAAGTGGCACAACCAAGTCAGCCTGAGCAAGGATCCAGAAGGGATCAACGCGAACCCAGACGAGATAATTTTGACAAAAAGGAAAGAGGAAATTTTGGAAATTTCGAAAAAAAAGAAAAGAAGAAAGATCGGAAAAAAGAAAAACCGGCAGACAAAAATAAAGGAAAAAGAAAATATTAATCCTATCTAAAAAATGAAGTGCACCCCAAAAGTTTAACCCAAAACTGTTGGGGTGCACTTCATTTCAAAGTTATTTTAAAGGATATTCTATGTGTAATAATAA
>JAVBUX010000095.1:0-11779 GCA_031554915.1 Bacteroidales bacterium
AGTAGAATATTCCGGTTGATATTGGCAAAGATGATGTCAAATTTTTCTTTTCCAAGTAATCCGGCATCTCCTAACAGGACTCCAATATCTTCTGTACGATTTAGTTGTACGTTTTCGAGAGAGTTTTGATAAGCCCATTCATCATTATCTATGGCCAAAGTACGGCCAGAAGCTTTCATTTTAGCCAAAATTGCCAGTACAGCAGTTCCGCAGCCCATATCGAGAAAGGATTTATCTTTAAGTTCCATTTGAAGCAAATAAGAAACCATCAGACTTGTTGTCTCATGATGTCCTGTACCAAAAGCCATTTTAGGATCGATGACAATATCATAAGGAAGGGTAGGGATATCCTTGTGAAAAGAGCTGTGAATAACACATTTATTATCGATAATAATAGGTTGAAAGAAGTTTTTTTCCCATTCTTCATTCCAATCCTGGGCAACAATGTAACTGGTATTGTACTCCAGATAGCTATAGGGCAATGAAAAATCAGTAAAAAGCTTGTCTATTGCTTCTTTATCATAATTTTTTTCAGCAACATAAGCATTCATTCCATCTTCTGATTCCGAAAAACTTTCAAAACCGATTTCTCCTAATAAAGCAGCTATAACATCTTTGATTGTCTCCGAATTGGGGGAGATCGTTATTTTTAATTCGTAATAATTCATGATTCAATTAATATAGTTACTGACATCTTGTAAAAAACATTTTCTATGTTCCTCAGGACTGAATTTCACATTATTACAATTCATCCATGTGATATTTTTAAAACCTACAACCCCCAGATTTTCTTTCAAGAAAAGATTTTCCATGGAAGAAGCAATGTGTTCTGTAGGAACCTGGCTTGTAGTAACAACCAAAGTTTTATTTATTTTTAATAAAGGAGTCCAGCCATTTTCATAGGTATGAGAAAAATTAACCAGAAAAACCTTGTCCAAAAAGCCACGGAGTATAGCAGGAGAGGTATTCCACCAGATCGGGAAAATAAATACAACTTCATCTGATTGTTTGAGTACTGATTGGTAATGTCCAACCAAAGGATCTGTGTATTCTCCTTTTGAATAAAGGGCAAGATCTTTTTCTGTCAATACCGGGTTGAAATTATCTTTATTTAAATCTAAAACAGTGTAGGCTTTATTTATACTATCCAATTTGGAAGTTATTGTGTCACAGATCGCTTTGTTGAAACTCCCATGCCAGGGATGCGCTAAAATGATTGTTACCATAATAGTATATTTATTTGAAATTGTGGTGTAAAGATAATATTATCAAATGAATTTTTGATATTAACTTGAACCAAGAGTGAATCTATAAATATAAATTCATATATTTGGCAATGAATTACATGAATGAAAAGCCATTGGTAAATAAAGAATATTTACTTGAAAAGTTTCCGGGTAAAGGCGGCTGGACCTATACGATTATTCCAGAAATCCTGCCTGACAAAAAATCTCCATTTGGATGGGTAAAAGTAAGAGGCAGTATTGACGGCTATGAAATCAAGAAATACCATTTGTTACCGACACTGTCGGGTACAGGGCAATTATTTTTATCTGTAAAAGCTGAAATTAGAAAAAAAATCAAAAAGGAAGCTGGAGATTACGTTCACATTATTTTATATCCGGATAATGAACCCTTAGAAGTTCCGGAAGAACTCTTGTTGTGCCTGCAAGATGACACAGAAGCATTGAAATTCTTTAATTCACTTAACGAAAACGAACAACACAATTACATCAAGTGGATATATTCGGCAAAGACAGATCAAACGAAAGTGGACAGGATAGCAAAAACCCTTGTTATGCTTTCCAGACACAAAAAATTTACAAGCCAGCAAAGTGAAAAAAAATAATGAAATAATTTTATGGAAATAGAATTAAGGTTGGAAGAGGAAGCTGATTATAAACGTGTTGAAGAAGTGACTCGGGAGGCATTCTGGAATGTTTATGTTCCTGGTTGCGACGAACATTTGCTTGTTCATAAGTTGAGAGGGCAGAAGCAGTTTATTAAATCGCTTGATTTTGTGGCAATTCTAAATGATAAAATTGTAGGAAATATTATATATCTGGAGACAAAAATAACAGAAAGCAATGGTGTAGAACATGGTGTAATAGCCTTTGGACCTGTAAGTGTGTTGCCTAAATATCAAAATCGAGGAATTGGAAGCAAACTGATAACACACACAGCACAATTAGCAAAAGAAATGGGGTACAAAGCAATCCTGATTTATGGCGATCCGGAATACTATAAACGGTTTGGATTCAAGGTGTCGAAAGAATATGGAATAACAAATTCTGATCAAAAATATCCAGCAGCATTACAAGTCCTGGAATTATATCCCAATGCATTAAAAGGAATAGAGGGAGTATATTATGAAGGAGATATTTATGGAATGGAACCTGAAGAATTGAAGGAATTTGAGAAAGGTTTTCCTGAAAAAGAGAAAAAGTCTGCAACAAAAACTCAAGAAAGGTTTCTGGAAATGGTAAATAAATTTTTGTAAACTAATAATTTTAGAGAATGGATAGAAACATTATTCTATCTATCTGTTAATTGAAAAAATGTTTGAATTTTACTCCTCGTTTATTTTGTTTAATTCCAAAATTTTCCGAAATTTGCAAGCCTTAATAAAAATGAATCCTAATTTTAACACTCATGACAAAAAGTGCATTACAGATAGCTCGTGCGGCTTATCAACCTAAAGTTCCTAAAACATTGAAAGGATATGTTCGTGTTCAAGAAGGTGAACCTACACAATCAGTATCCGATCAGGAAGCAATCAAAAAACAATTCCCAAATACGTATGGTATGCCGATTATTCGCTTTGAAGAAAGCGATGCAAAAGCTGCTTATAAACCTATTAATGTAGGTGTTATCCTTTCTGGAGGTCAAGCTCCGGGTGGTCACAATGTAATTGCCGGAATTTTTGACGGAATCAAAGATATTCATCCTGATAGCCGTCTATATGGTTTTATTTTAGGTCCTGGAGGTTTGATAGACCATCAATATATGGAATTGGACGGTTGTATCATTGATGAATACCGTAATACAGGTGGTTTTGATATTATCGGTTCTGGAAGAACAAAGCTGGAAACAACAGAACAATTCGATAAAGGATTGCAAATTTTGAAGAAACTGGAAATCACAGCTTTAGTGATTATTGGCGGAGATGATTCAAATACAAATGCTTGTGTATTAGCAGAATATTATGCTAAAATCGGAGCTGGTGTTCAGGTAATAGGTTGTCCGAAAACAATTGATGGCGACCTGAAGAATGAAATGATCGAAACATCATTTGGTTTTGACACAGCATGTAAAGTATATTCTGAAGTAATTGGAAACATCCAACGCGACTGTAATTCTGCCCGTAAATACTGGCACTTCATTAAATTAATGGGTCGTTCAGCATCACACATTGCTTTGGAATGTGCACTACAGGTACAACCTAACGTATGTATTATCTCTGAAGAAGTAGAAGCTAAAGGCCAATCTTTGGATGATGTTGTCGAATACATTGCAGGTATTGTAGCCGAAAGAGCTAAAAATTCCAATAATTTTGGAACAGTATTGATTCCTGAAGGTTTGATAGAATTTATTCCTGCAATGAGAAAGTTGATGGATGAATTGAATGAATACCTTGCTCATCACGATGAAGAATTCAAACGCATCAAGAGATCTGCTCAACGTGAACATATTATCGATAAATTATCGCCGGAAAATTCTCGTATCTATAAAAGTCTTCCGGAAACAGTTGCTCGTCAGTTGACATTAGATCGTGACCCACACGGAAACGTTCAGGTATCATTGATCGAAACTGAAAAATTATTGGCAGAAATGGTTGCTAATAAATTATATGAATGGAAAGAACAAGGTAAGTATAAAGGGAAATTTTTATCTCAAGTACACTTCTTCGGTTATGAAGGCCGTTGTGCTGCTCCATCTAATTATGATGCAGACTACTGTTACTCACTTGGTTATACGGCTGCGGGATTGATCGGATCAGGAAAAACAGGATATATGTCATCAGTTCGTAATACAACTGCGCCGGCTTCTGAATGGATTGCTGGAGGTGTGCCTATTACAATGATGATGAACATGGAACGTCGTCATGGAGAAATGAAACCGGTTATTCAAAAAGCTTTGGTTAAATTGGATGGTGCTCCATTCAAAGAGTTTGCTTCCAAACGTGATACATGGGCTATCAGTACGGATTATGTATATCCGGGACCAATCCAATACTTCGGCCCTACGGAAGTTTGCGATCAGCCGACAAAAACATTGCAAATCGAGCAAAAAAAATAAAAATGTTAGTGAAAGGAATGAAGTGCTTCATTCCTTTCATTTTTTTACTCATTTAATTATATCCATTTTTTCATTTACTTCATTTTTTCATTAGTTATGGGTGGTATTTTTGGTACAATTTCAAAAAAGGAATGTATAAACGATTTGTTTTACGGAACAGATTACAATTCCCACATGGGAACAAAGCGGGGAGGGATGGTAACCTGGACTGAATCAGGGTTACGTCGTTCTATTCATAATCTTGAAAACTCTTATTTCCGTGGAAAATTTGAAGATAGTCTGGATAAATTTACCGGAAAATCAGGATTAGGAGTTATTAGCGACACAGACCCTCAGCCGATGGTAATTAATTCTCATTTGGGAAAATATGCGGTGGTTACTGTTGCCAAAATAAATAATCTCGAAGAGTTGGAAAAAGAGTTGCTTACAAAAGGAAAACATTTCTCAGAATTGAGTTCAGGGCAAACAAACCCTACTGAATTAGCTGCCCTGTTGATCGATGAAGGGGATGATTTTGTCAGCGGAATTGAAAATGTTTTTAATAAAATAAACGGATCATGCACAATGCTGATTCTTACAGAAAACGGAATTATTGCCGCCCGGGATAAATTGGGACGTATCCCTTTGATTATCGGTAAAAAAGAAGATGCAATGTCTGTCTCAAACGAACCTTGCGGATTTCCTAACCTCGGATATGAAATCGAATACAACCTTGGTCCTGGAGAGATAACTCTCATAACTGCTGATGGTTACACTCAACTTCGAAAACCGAACAAAAAGAAACAGATCTGTTCATTCCTTTGGGTGTATTACGGATACCCTGTTTCTGAATATGAAGGAATCAATGTCGATTGGGTTAGAACCCGTGGAGGACGAAATATGGCGAAAGACGATGACCTGGATGCTGATTTTGTTGCCGGAATCCCGGACTCCGGAGTTGGACATGCTTTGGGATATGCCGAAGGAAAAGGGATCCCTTATCGCCGGGCTTTCATCAAATATACGCCGACTTGGCCTCGTAGTTTTACACCATCACGGCAAGAACAACGGGAATTCATTGCTAAAATGAAATTGATACCGAATAAATCTTTTTTGAAAGATAAAAGAGTCATTTTCTGTGATGATTCGATTGTTCGAGGAACACAATTGCGAGATAACGTCAATATCCTGTATAATTACGGATTAAAAGAAGTACACATGCGAATTGCTTGTCCTCCGTTGTTGCACGCTTGTCCATTCCTGAATTTCACAGCATCCAAATCACATCTAGAATTAATTACTCGTCGGATAATCAAGAGATTAGATGGAGTTGATGATAAAGATCTCGATTTGTACGGTACAACTGGTACTCCTCAATATTGTGCAATGGTCAAAGAGATTGAGAAAGAATTGAATATTACAACGTTAAAATTCAACTCAATGGAGAACATGGTAAATTCCATCGGATTACCAAAGGAAGACCTGTGTACGCATTGCTGGGACGGAACGAGCTATTTCTAATTTGAAAATTCAAAGAATCGATCTAATCAATTGAAATTTGAGAATTGAGAACGAAAATGAACTAAGAGTCAAGAATTATTGTTAACTTGCAACCGGTTTTGAGTATCGGTTTGTAATTACCTTTTCATTCTCAATTCTTCATTCTCAATTTAAAAATTATGACTGTAGTTGATCGTTTTTTGAAATATGTTTCATTTGATACACAATCGGATGAAAATTCGAAAGTTACTCCGAGTACGGCCAAACAGATGATTTTGGCTCAAGAACTGAAAAAAGAAATGGAAATCATGGGATTACAGGACATTACCCTGGATGAACATGCTTACCTGATGGCCACTCTACCTGCCAACACAGATAAAAAGTTGCCGGTTATCGGTTTTATTGCCCACCTGGATACCAGTCCGGATATGACCGGAGCTAATGTAAATCCACAAATCATAAAGAATTATGATGGAAAAGATATTGTTCTTTGTAAAGAAGAAGATATCATTCTTTCTCCATCAATGTTTCCGGAATTAACAAACCATGCTGGTGAAGACCTGATTGTTACTGATGGAAAAACTTTGTTAGGTGCAGATGATAAAGCCGGTATTGCTGAAATTATGACTGCCATCCAATATCTGATTGATCATCCGGAAATTAAGCATGGAAAGATCAGAATTGCTTTCAATCCTGATGAAGAAATCGGTTTGGGCGCTCATAAATTCGATGTGTCTTTGTTTGGATGCGATTGGGCTTATACGATGGACGGAGGGGAAGTCGGAGAATTGGAATTTGAAAATTTCAATGCTGCAGGAGTTAAAATTACAATCAAAGGGCGTAATGTGCATCCGGGATATGCTAAGAATAAGATGTTGAATGCAATGCACTTAGCAATGATGTTTGCATCAATGCTTCCTGTTCAGGAACGTCCGGAACACACGGAAGGATATGAAGGGTTCTTCCATTTAACGGGAATGACTGGGACTGTCGAAGAAGCATCGTTGTCGTATATTGTCCGGGATCATAATGCTGAATTGTTTGCTCAACGTCTTCAACGACTGAAAAATATCACAGCATATCTTAATATACAGTATAACAATGCTTTCACTTTGGATATTAAGCAACAATACAGGAATATGAGAGAAATTGTTGAACCCCAAATGCATATCATCAATTTAGCATTCAATGCAATGGAACAGGTGGGAGTGAAACCTGTTGTTCGTCCTATTCGCGGAGGGACGGATGGTGCTCAACTGTCATTTAAAGGCCTTCCATGTCCTAATATCTTTGCCGGAGGATTGAATTTCCACGGACGTTATGAGTATGTCCCGGTTCAATCAATGGAAAAAGCAGTTCAGGTTATTATAAAAATTGTAGAATTAAATAAATAATGTAATGAAAATCACACCATTCACAAGTATCCATGAAGCTCTTGGAGCTAAAATGCACGACTTTGCCGGTTATAATATGCCAATAGAATATTCCGGTATCATTGATGAACATTTAACCGTCATCAATGGAGTGGGAGTCTTTGATGTATCCCACATGGGCGAATTTTGGGTGAAGGGCCCAAATGCGCTCGCTTTTCTTCAAAAAGTAACTTCCAATAACGTAGCTACTCTTCCGATTGGCAAAGCTCAATATTCCTGTTTTCCGAACGAAAAAGGTGGTGTCGTTGATGATTTTTTGACATACCATTACGAAGAAGATAAATATTTACTGGTTGTAAATGCCGGAAATACCCAGAAAGACTGGGATTGGTGTGTGAAGAACAACACAGAAGGGGCTATTCTGGAAAATGCTTCTGCACACATGGCTCAATTGGCAGTACAGGGACCTAAAGCTATTGCCACTCTTCAAAAACTGACTTCAGTCAATCTGTCGGAAATGCCTTATTATAGCTTTGCTACAGGAGAAATGGCTGGGGTTAAGGATGTAATCATCTCCAACACAGGCTATACCGGAGCAGGTGGATTTGACTTGTATTTCTATCCTGAAAATGCAATCAAACTTTGGGATGCAATTTTTGAAGCAGGAGCAGAATTTGGAATCAAACCAATTGGATTGGGAGCCCGCGACACTTTACGGCTTGAAATGGGATTCCCTCTTTATGGAAATGATTTGGATGATACTACAAGTCCCATTGAGGCCGGATTAGGCTGGATCACCAAGTTTGTTGATGGTAAAAACCTGATTGCCCGCGATATTCTTGAGAAACAAAAGAGTGAAGGTGTGGCACGGAAACTGATTGGTTTTGAATTAGTTGACAAAGGTATTGCTCGTCACGGTTATGAAATTGTGAACAACGCAGGAGATGTGATTGGAGTGGTAACTTCCGGATCCATGGCTCCGACTAATAAAAAAGCGATCGGTATGGGATATGTCAAACCGGAATATTCGGCTATCGACAGTCCTGTTTATATCCGAATACGGAATAAAGATATTGAAGCAGTTGTCGTAAAACCTCCTTTCAGGAAGTAAATCAGGATATAGATTACTTACGGACTCCGTAAACCATTTGATTGTCCCGCATTAAATACCCCAGGGAACCTATTGCGAGCATATCGCTCAAAATATTCTTTGCAGTGTGGTATTTAATGCGGGCTATTTTACAGAACTGATTAGTCGATATATACTGGTTTTCATCCAAATAGCTCAATAATTTCTCTACCGGTTTACTTATTTTCAGGTGAATACCTGTTGTATTGAGCTGTTTCTTCCAGGCCAATACCAAAATCTCAGATGCCAGTATGTTTTCATCATCTACACGAATATAAGCTTTGTAATCATCATTCTTATCCGGGGCCGTATATGGTTTGTCAGGAAGACTGTTTACCGTAATTTCAAGCACAATTTTTCCTTCCATATTCCATTCTTTGGCTTCAAAAGGGATTTCAGGCTTACAATACATCTGAGCCGCAGCCTCAATCATATAGTACTCTTCTTCGCTGCGAATACCGGCAATATTTCCATTGTCCTTTACGCCTATAAGCAGAATTCCTCCATCTGTATTCGCAAAAGCGCTCAGGGTGCGGGCAATCTTTTTACTATCGCTGACTTCAAATTTAAAATCCAGTTGTTGATGCTCACCTTGAGAAATCAGTTCCGTGATATGATGATTTTTCTTCATTGTGGATACAAAAATAATTCTTTTTATGTAACTTTGGGCATCAAAACAAACCTTATATAGATGTCACATCTCCCCACGTTAATTACAGACCTTGCAATAATCTTGATTGCTGCAAGTATTATATCTCTGTTATTCAAACGCTTAAAGCAACCTGTTGTTTTGGGTTATATTGTTGCAGGTATTCTTGCCGGACCTTATACTACTTTTATTCCAACAGTAATGGATACTGCCAATATTCAAACATGGGCAGATATTGGTGTTATATTCCTTTTATTCGCATTAGGATTGGACTTTAGTTTCAAAAAGCTGGCACATGTCGGTGTAACCGCCATTATAGCCACAACCACAATCGTGGCATCAATGATGATACTGGGTTTCCTGACTGGATTATGTTTTGGTTGGTCGCACATGAACAGTCTCTTTCTGGGAGCAATGCTTTGTATGTCTTCAACCATGATTATCATCAAAGTATTTGATGACATGGGACTGAGAAACCAGCGTTTCAGTAGTATCGTATTGGGTATATTGATTGTGGAAGACTTATTTGCTGTTGTATTGATGGTATTACTGTCAACATTAGCAGTCAGTAAACATGTTCAGGGTACTGAGATGCTTTTCAGCGTTCTAAAACTGTTATGTTTTCTTCTTTTTTGGTTTGTAACCGGAATTTTCCTGATACCTACTTTATTGAGAAAATGTAAAAAATACCTTAATAACGAGTCTTTACTGGTTGTTTCGTTAGGATTATGCCTTGGAATGGTTATTCTGGCTACAAAAGCAGGGTTTTCGTCTGCTTTAGGCGCATTTGTGATGGGATCTATTCTTGCGGAGACCATGGATGCCGAACGGATAGAACACCTTGTAGAGCCTGTGAAAAACTTATTCGGAGCGATTTTCTTCGTCTCAGTTGGAATGATGATCAATATCCCAATTTTGGGTAATTATATTGTCCCTATTGTAATTATCAGTTTAGTGGTAATAATCGGACAGGTCTTTTTTGCGTCCACCGGAGTATTATTAGCAGGTCAACCGTTGAAAGTGGCCATGCAGTGTGGATTTTCATTATCTCAAATAGGGGAATTCTCTTTTATTATTGCTAGCTTGGGACTATCTCTGGGTGTTATTGCAGATTATCTGTATCCGGTAATTGTAGCCGTTTCCGTAATTACGATATTCACAACTCCCTATATGATCAGGCTTTCTGATCCGGCATACCGGTATGTTGAGAAAAAGGTGCCTGCTTCCTGGCATAAATTTTTTAACGAAAAGAATACTTCGGGAGCACATCCTGTCAACCAGGAAAATACATGGAAACTTTTGCTGAAAGATATGGTTAAAATGGTAGTGATCTATATGATTCTTTGTTTGATGATTATCTTTTTATCACTTCAATATCTTGTCCCGATTATTAAGCAACACTGGCACTCAAATTGGATCAACTGGGTTATAGCTGTTCTGATTATCACGATTTTATCTCCTTTTATGAGGGCAATTATGGTCAAGAAAAACCATTCAGTGGAATTCGAAAAATTATGGAGCGAGAGTAGAAGTAACAGGGGACCTCTTATTTTTACCATTGTTTTTCGGGTTTTGCTCTGTATGGGAATGATTGTTTTTGTATTGGAAAATTTATTTCATGCAACCTGGGGCATTGCTTTGGCTATTGCAGGAGTTATTGTAATTATTTTCTTTTTTTCCAAACAGTTGAAAAGACAGTCAATATTGATTGAACGACGCTTTAAGAAAAATCTTAATGCTCGACAAACTTACCAGGAACTACATGCTCCGATAAGAAAAGGATTTGCCAACCACTTGATGGCCAGAGATATACATCTATCTGATTTTGAAGTAAAACAAAATTATTCAATTGTTGGAAAAACATTGAAAGAATTGAATTTCAGACAACGTTGTGGTGTTAATATTGTTACAATTGTCCGTGGAGAAAAACGTATTAATATTCCCGGAGGTGATGAACTAATCCTACCTTTCGATCATATCATCGTCTTAGGAACAGATAGACAAATGCTTGTTTTTCAACGTTATATAGAAGATAAAAAGACAAAATATGCTCAGAAGAAGGAGGAAGAACAACCACCGGCACCACAGGTCAGTATTGAACAAATCCAGATAGAATCGGGTTCATCATTAATCGGAAAAACAATCAAAACATCCAGAATACGGGATAAAGGCGATTGTCTGGTCGTAGGAATTGAAAGAGAAGAGTCTTCTATTATGAATCCGGATATAGACACGGAATTCCTTGAAGGAGATGTTATCTGGGTAGTAGGAGAGCACGATAAAATCATGCAATTGAAAGATTTATAATATGAAATTTATAGGAATTATTCCGGCAAGATACGCATCAACCCGTTTCCCGGGTAAACCGTTGGCTGATATGCTAGGAAAACCGATGATTCAGAGAGTTTATGAAAGAGTTTCCGGCTTGCTGGATGAAGTGTATGTAGCAACCGATGATGATCGTATATCTGATGCCGTCCGTAATTTTGGTGGAAATGTCGTAATGACCTCCTCTGAACACAAAAGCGGCACGGATCGTTGCCAGGAAGCTGTTGTAAAAACAGGAAAAGGCTTTGATGTTGTCATTAACATACAAGGGGATGAGCCATTT
Source organism: Bacteroidales bacterium (assembly GCA_031554915.1). Classification (GTDB taxonomy): domain Bacteria; phylum Bacteroidota; class Bacteroidia; order Bacteroidales; family Azobacteroidaceae; genus BNXB01. Next base: position 11,541 of record JAVBUX010000095.1, read on the forward strand.
ATTCAACAACCTCAAATAGAGTTGAGTAAATCTTGTTTTGAAGATAAAAACACACAAATTGCCACTTTGGTAAAGCCTTTTTCTCCGGATGATGATTTTGAATCGACCGTATTTAATCCAAATTCACCCAAAGTGATTCTGAATAAGCAAAATCAGGCTATTTATTTCAGTCGTTCGGTAATTCCTTTTGTCCGGGGAAAAGAATATGCAGATTGGCTTAAATCAACTGTATTTTACAA
>JAVBUX010000332.1:0-4664 GCA_031554915.1 Bacteroidales bacterium
TCCGCAGCAGAGGCTGTGGTTTATGATTTTTCAGACTTGAAAGACCTATTTCAATTTTGAAAATATTTAATATTTTGTTTTGATAATACTGTAGAGTTAGTCAAATTTTCGTGTCAATAATGGATGTCGTTTGTAAGGCAGAAAAGCCCGGGTTGGGAGAATAAAATGACACACTTTTTACTAAAGTTATTTTATTATACGGTGTTGAAATACAACCTCACATTTTAAAGGATTGCTGCGGGGTGCAGTTTATTTTAAAATTTTAAATTAACAAAATGGAAAAAAAGAAACTTAAGGAAGCTCAGGGAAAGCTGGGGGTCCTTGTAGTTGGAATTGGTGGTGCAGTGGCATCTACCTTTATCGCAGGAACACTGATTACCCGCAAAGGTTTGGGAATTCCTGTTGGTTCAATCACTCAATTGGCGACTATTCGTTTGGGAAAAAGAGAAGAAAACCGTTTTCCGAAGATTAAAGACGCAGTGCCTTTGGCAAAATTGGATGATATCGTTTTTGGCGGTTGGGATATTTTTGAAGACGACGTTTATGCTGCGGCCCGTCATGCAGAAGTTCTTACTGTTGAAGACCTTGATAAAGTGAAAGATGAACTTTCTACTATCAAACCAATGAAGGCTGTTTTTGACCAAAACTTCGTGAAACGTCTTCACGGAACATGGGTGAAATCGGCTCCTACCAAATGGGATCTTGTGCAGCAAGTGCGCGAAGATATCCAAAAATTCAAAAAAGACAATGATTGTTCACGTGTAGTTTGTATCTGGTGTGGTAGTACAGAGGTATTTACCCAATTGAGCAAAGTACATAAAACATTGCCTGCATTGGAAGCTGCCATGAAGGAAAACAGTCCGGAAATCGCACCTTCAATGATTTATGCGTATGCTTGTCTGGCAGAAGAAGTTCCTTATATCAATGGCGCTCCTAACCTGACAGTGGATATGCCTGCAATCTGTGATTTTGCAGAACAAAAACAAGTTCCTATTTTGGGAAAAGACTTCAAGACAGGTCAAACCATGTTGAAGACAGTTCTTTCTCCGATGATCAAAACCCGTATGTTGGGCTTGAGCGGATGGTTCTCTACTAATATTCTTGGAAATCGGGACGGAGAAGTACTTGATGATCCGGGATCATTCAAAACAAAAGAAGAGTCCAAACTTTCTGTTATCGACAATATCCTTCAACCGGATTTATATCCTGAATTGTATGGAGATGTTTATCACAAAGTGCGTATCAATTATTATCCACCTCGCAAAGATAATAAAGAAGGATGGGATAATATCGATATTTTTGGTTGGTTGGGTTATCCGATGCAATTGAAAGTGGATTTCCTTTGTCGCGACTCAATTTTGGCCGCTCCATTGTGTCTCGACCTGGTATTGTTTACCGATCTGGCTCATCGTGCAGGTATGAGCGGTATCCAAACTTGGTTGTCGTTCTATTTCAAGAGTCCAATGCATGATTTCGATCATATTGCAGAGCACGACTTGTTCATCCAGTATGTGAAGCTGAAAAATACTTTGCGTACAATGATGGGTGAAGAAACTATTGATTTTATTGATTAATAGAAATATGGTAGGGGCTTAATATCTTAAGCCCTTACATTATTTAAATAATAATGAAAGACAAATTAATCAGCATCAACGATATCAAAAAAGCTCATAAGATATTTCAAAAATCGTATGGCGATAAGCTAGCTCGTTTTGTAATGAAATTAGCCGGTCTTGACAATGTGAATAGGATTTATGATTGTTCTAAATATGAAAAGGGGACGGATATTGAAGATACCATGATTGATAAAGGAATGGGTGCTATCCGGGCTGTTCACAACATTGAGGTGTTGAAGCAATTCGATGGTAAGCCTTTTATCACAGTATCTAATCATCCATACGGTCATATTGATGGAATCATGCTGATAGGGGAGGTTGCTAAAGTTCGTCCGGATTTTAAGGTGATGGTAAACTGGATGCTGGGAATGATTGATATCATGGGTGATCATTTTATTGGTGTAAATCCGTATAGTTCAGGATCTTTAGCGGAGCGTTCGAGTACTTCCGGAGTGAAAGAATGTATTCAACATTTGAAAGGAGATCATCCTTTGGGATTTTTCCCGGCGGGAGCTGTCTCTAAAAATAGACTAAACCGGATCGAGGATAGGGAATGGCAAGCAGGAGTGATCAAACTCATACAAAAAGCGAAGGTACCAGTCGTACCTGTATATATTTCCGGAACGAATTCCTGGTTTTTTAATTTTCTGGATTTAATCGATTGGCGCTTGAGAACCGTCAGATTATGCCATGAGTTGAATACCAAAAAAGGAAAAACTATCAATATGGTATTTGGAGAGCCTATTTCTGTGGAGCAACAACAAAAAATAACTGATATTAAAGAATTTGGCGCTTTTTTAAAAGACAAAACGTATGATTTGAAATCGACAATCCTTTCAAAATGAGTCAAATACAAGAGTTTCTTTTTTTTACAAAACAAAATACCTATCTTTGTTTTTTCAATTTTTAAGAATACAAACATTATGAAACGTATATTTTTACTTTTTTCCTTCTTTGTAGTGTTGTCTGCATATTCCCAACAACCTTCTGATTTTGTCTGTCGTTTAGGTTTTACCTTTGAAATGAGTTTGCAGGACAGCTGGGGTAAGAATAAACCAATCGTGTTGGCAGTAGAGCCATTGTCTCCGGCTGATGCAGCAGGACTTAAAGTAAATGATATTATTGAAACGGTTAATGGCGCTTCGACCGAAAATCAAATGTTCAGTGATATTACCCTTTGGTTTCAAAATTCTCCATCTGAGGATATAAAATTGACAGTCAGCAATTTGTTATACAAAAATAAAAATGTTGTTTTGCATAAGGATTGTAAACTTTCCCAAGCTTTGATTGAGAAAGATCTGGCTTCAGTTTATTCATTTTATAGTTTGGAAGATGTTCAGCACAGAAGTTTTACCTGTCCTTTCAAAACGACATTGATTTCAGGAGTTAACCTGATGAATTATAATACATTCAGTTTTGCTCCGGTAGATCCAAATAATAGTCAATTGGAGGAAATTATTAACGCATCTATCAAAAAATCATTGGAAAAGAAAGGTTTAGTTTATCAGGAAAATAATGCAGACCTGGTTGTAACGACTTATTATTCATATAATAAAAACCTGAATTATGAAGGAAATCCGAATGCCGAGAAGTTTCCATTGGTGTCACGGTATAATATGAATACAGATAAAATGGAGACTCTTCCAATTTATTATCATCCATTGATTAATCAAAAACAGGCAAAGTATTTATTAAGTTTGGGAATACGTTTGGTGGACAGAGTTCGTTCATCAGGGTCTAACCTTACAGTAGTCTGGGAGTGTGAAGCGAGCGAAACATTAAGTTCTGATTATCAGTTGAATAGCTATTCTGTTTTTCATATTCCGTTGATGTTGGTTCAATATCCTTATCCTCAGACTCAGAAGACAGCGCAATTTATATATTCAACGATGAGGTATAACTATACCGGATTGAATTACAATATAGATAATCTCCAAGAAGTTGTTGATGTTGATCGTTATTCACCAGCTTATCAGGCATCTATTAAGCCTGGCGATGAAATTGAGAGAGTGAATGGTATCAAAATTGAAAATAATTCTAAGAATGCCAGCGAATCATATAAACAGTTTATTTACAAGACAATGAATCTGCGTGATAAGAATACCCTTTATACGGATGCCAGCGGATTTACTCAGTGTATGTTTTGGGATAAACTCAAATATGGCCAGATAGCAGATGCATTCAAAAATCAGGAAAATGCAACATTTTATTCTTATCTGTTTTATTTCGAGCCATATATAGGTCTTTCGGCCACTAATGTACTGAATTTTGATGTCAAAAGAGGAAAAGAAAAATTCAGTGTAAAAGTGACTCCGACTATACGCACGGAAAAAATATTCTCGAATTACAAATAAGTACTATTCCGAAATTGCTTTTTTGTACTGTGCAACCGACAGTTTATTGTTGAGGTAAGATTCTATCAGGTTTACATAGGCGTGAAGCCATGATAATTGTACGGATTGTACATCAAGGATCGATACTTGCCCTTCCTGATAGCTGAAAGTGTGTAATACCAGACTTTCTTCAGCTGTCTTCAGGTTATCGTTCGCGATATTGATTTGGTTTCCAGTCTCTTTTATGTTGTTCAGAGCCGTTTCAACTTCCTTTTTTATATTATCGGCAGTTGCATATTGTTCCAATTCCTTTGATATTTCTCCGGCTTTGTTCTTATTTCGGCTGTATTTACTTTTTCCCCAATGAAAAATGGGGATACTCAGATTTGCATAAACCAGAGGAGCCCACTGTGTTTTACCATCGAAATTGAGTAATAATGTTCCATAGTTTGCACTGGCTCCAATATAAGCCTTAGGTAAAAATTCACTTTGATCAATTTTTCCTTGTTGTTTTTGTAAATCGATTTCTTTGGTTTTAATCAGATAGTCGGGACGTCGATTTAATATATTGTCGAATGTCAGGGTTTCCTGTATCATAGATGAAGTGTCGGAAATGGAATCCTTCAGTTGAAGAGGGGTATTTCCCGGTTCTCCCATCAGGATATTCAGTAAGATACAACTGTTATTAAATGATTGTTGAGCTTTTGACAGCTGA